>NZ_JBHYVE010000011.1:0-152514 GCF_042750035.1 Streptomyces sp. NPDC059452 | reverse complement strand
GGGCCTCGTGTAGGTCGCCCACGGCGGTGCCCTCATATTGGGTGGGGTCAACCGCCCGTACCGTTTCAGTTCTTCCCGTCCCGCCCCTCGTCCTCCGGTGTCAGCAGCGCCTCGATCCGTGCCGCCGCCGCGCCCAGGTGGCCACGGGCCTCGGCCAGTTGGGCGTCGGTCACCCCGTGGTCGCGGGCCGCGTCCCGGACGGTGTCGCGGAAGCGGTCCAGGAGGCGGTCCAGGTCGCGCGCCGGGTCGTCGGTGACCGGGACGTCCTGGCCCCAGGGGGGAGCGGGCTCGTCGGCCGGGCCGGGCTTGCCGAACGGGGGCCAGACACCCGTACGGGCGAAGCCGCCGAGCTGTCCGGTGATCTCGGCGAGGCCGTCCCGTACGCCGGAGGGCCAGTCGCCCCGGGCGAAGTGCTCCTGCACTTGCCGGGCCGCGTTCTGCATCTGCTCGCGCGCCCTGTCCTGGGCCTCCTTGGCCTGACGGCGGGCCTGCTGGGCCTCCTCGCGGGCGCGCCGGGACTCGTCCTTCGCCCGGCGGGCCTGCTCCTTCCACTCCTGCTTGGCCCGGCGCAGCTCCTCCTTGGCCGTGCGCCACGCCTCGCTGTCGCCGAAGTCGCCCAGCTTGCCGAAGTCGCTGAAGTCGCCGAAGTCCCCGAAGGGGGAGGAGGACGGTTCGGCCTTGGCGCCCGCGCCCGCGCCCGCGCCGGTACCGCCCGTGCCGGTCCTCGTTTCGGAGGCGGCCGCCCGCATGTCGCTGCGGAGCCGACCCGCGGCGCCCCGTACGTCGTCGCGGATCTCGGCGGCCAGCTCGGAGAGGGAGTCGCGGATCTCCAGCTCCAGATCGGCCAGTTCACCGCTGCGGCCCGCCAGCTCGGCGCGCCCGGCCTCGGTGATCGAGTAGACCTTGCGGCCGCCCTCGGTGGCATGGGTGACCAGGCCCTCGGCCTCCAGCTTGGCCAGCCGGGGGTAGACGGTGCCCGCCGAGGGCGCGTACAGGCCCTGGAAGCGCTCCTCAAGCAGCCGGATCACCTCGTAGCCGTGGCGCGGTGCCTCGTCCAGGAGCTTGAGCAGATACAGGCGCAGACGGCCGTGGGCGAAAACGGGGGCCATGTCAGAGAACCTTTCCGGTCGGCTCGGCACCGTACACATCGTCCTCGGCAGGGGGCCTGCGCAGCAGGGCGATCGAACCGGAGACGGTCGTCGCCTTCAGGGTCCCCGTCCCGGCGCCGAGCGTGCCGGTGATCTTCTTCGCGCCCCACTGCCCGCCGACCCGCAGGTCCTCGAAGGCGTTGGAGACGGCCCCGCTCGCGGTGTTCGCCTCGACCCGGGCGTCCGCCGGGTGCGGCAGCCGGATCGCGATCTCGCCGGAGACCGTCGTCAGCCGGATGTCGGTGGGCCTGCCGGACGGGTCGACGTCCAGCACCATGTCCCCGCTGACCGACTCGGCCCGGACCGAGGCGCCCGCCCCGTCGACGACCGTCAGATCACCGGCCACGGAGTGGAAGCGCAGGTCGCCGGTGACGCTCTGGGCCTCCAGGCTGCCCGAGACGGACTCGCCGCGGACCGCCCCGGTCAGCCCGACGAGGGTGATGTCCCCGCTGATGCCCCGTACCTCGGTGCGTCCGCCGATCCCGGAGACCACGGCCCCGGCCCCCACCACGCCGACCTCCACCGAGGCGGCGGCGGGCACGGTGAGCGAGACCACCGCGGAGCGGCGGCGTCCCTTGGGGTCGAGCCAGCGGAGCAGGTCCTGCCAGGGGAGGTCCTCGTACGCCACGGTCAGCCGGCCGTCCTCGTGGGTGACGATCAGTGGCGGCCCCTCGATGGCGGAGACCTCCAGCCGGGCGCCCGGCTCCTCGGTCCCGACCACATTGACCGTGCCGCCCACGATGCGTACCTGGAGCGCGGTCACCGGGTCGGCGAAGGCGAGCTTCTGCGGCTCGGCGACCGTCCGCTTCGACACAGCCATGGATGTGACCTCCCGGAGAGCAGAACAGAGCGTGGCGACGCAACATATCGCGTCTCGTGCTGAACACGATATATCGCGGATGGGGGAAGTCAAGCGCCATCCGTGGACCCTCCGGGTGGTCAAAGAGCATCGGAGTGGGGCAAATTGCCCTAGCGTGTGGCACATGAACGCGACATCCACGGGGGCGCTCCTGCTGTGCCGCGCCGACCCCGAGACCGTACGGCCGCTCGCCCACCTGCTGCGCGAGCAGATGCTGCTGACGCGGGCGGGCGAGGAGTGGAGCGTCCTGGTACCGGAGGGGAAGCCCTGGCGGGGGACCGGTGCCTCCGGCGGCGGCGAACCCGAGCCCGTCGACCGGGTCATCGGCGGCTGGGCCGGTGCCCTGGCCGTCGGCTCCACCTGGCCGGTGCTGGCCCTGTGGTGGGACGCGGACCGGGCCGGGTACACCCTCGCCGCGGGCTTCCGCCGCCCCGTCGGCTACATCTGGCTGGCCGACGGCACCCCGGCGGGCGAGGACGAGGCGATGCGCACCTTCGCGGCCCGGCTCGGGCTCGACCCCGTACTGGACCTCCAGGCCCTGGAGGAGTTGACCCGGCCCGACCCGGACGCCGACGCCGAGGCCCGGCTGCGCGGACTGCTCGCGGTCCTGACCCGTACGGGACTCATGCTGCCGGCCGGGCTGGGACCGGGCGAGAGCGCCGACCGGCTGCGCAGTGTCGCCGGGGTGCAGCGCGGGGCGGAGCGCATCGAGTGGGCGGGGTGGCGCGATGCCGTACGGGCCGAACTCGACGCCGTGGAGAGCAGCAGCCTCGGCCCCTGGGTGCGCGGCCCCCGGGCCCGCGCCATCGCCGCTGTCCAGCTCGCGGCCGGGCTGCCGCTCCTGCTGTGGGGTGCCCGGCGCCGCAGCGGGGGCTGGGCGGCCGCCGGGGCCGTACTCCTGGCACAGGGCGCGCTGGGACTCGCGTACCACCGGGCCAGGGCGGCTGCCGAGACACGCTGACCGGCCCGGGACAGCTGGGACCAGGGCTTACGCGTCCTCGTCGTCCTCGTCGTCCAGCCGGGCCAGCCAGGTGGCGAGGCGCTCGACCGGCACCTCGAAGTCGGGGTTGAGATCGACGAACGTACGCAGCTGCTCGGCGAGCCACTCGAAGGTGACCTCCTCCTCGCCGCGCCGCTTCTCCAGTTCCTCGATGCCACGGTCCGTGAAGTACATGCGAAAAGGATAGCGAGCGTACAGACGCCGGATACGCCCGGGGACCCGGCCCCGCGACGAGCGCGGAACCGGGTCCCCGGGGTGTTCAGCTACGCGGTCCTCAGGCCTCGAAGACCTCGTTGACCAGCTGCGTCTGCTCCGCCTGGTGGCGCTTGGCCGAGCCGACCGCCGGGGACGAGCCGTGCGGCCGCGAGATGCGGCGCAGGCGCTCGCCGTGCGGCACGTCCGCGCCGACGGCCAGGTCCAGGTGGTCGATCAGGTTGAGCGCGATGAACGGCCACGCACCCTGGTTGGCCGGCTCCTCCTGGGCCCAGAGGTACTTCTCGGCGTTCGGGTACTTGGCGATCTCGGCCTGGATCTCCGCACCCGGCAGCGGGTACAGCCGCTCCAGCCGGATGATCGCGGTCTCCGTGTCGCCGCGCTTCTCCCGCTCGGCGTCCAGGTCGTAGAAGAGCTTGCCCGAGACGAAGACGACCTTGCGGACGTCCTCCGCCTTGACGCTGTCGTCGCCGATCACCGGACGGAAGCCGCCGCTGGTGAACTCCTCGATCTTCGACGCCGCCGCCTTCAGACGCAGCATCGACTTCGGGGTGAAGACGATGAGCGGCTTGTGGTGCGGGTTGTGCACCTGCCAGCGCAGCAGGTGGAAGTAGTTCGAGGGCAGGGTCGGCATCGCGACCGTCATGTTGTCCTGCGCGCACATCTGGAGGAAGCGCTCCGGGCGGGCGGACGAGTGGTCCGGGCCCTGGCCCTCGTAGCCGTGCGGCAGCAGCAGCGTGACGCCGGAGGTCTGGCCCCACTTCTGCTCGGCCGAGGAGATGAACTCGTCCACGACGGTCTGCGCGCCGTTGACGAAGTCACCGAACTGGGCCTCCCAGATGACCAGCGACTCCGGACGGGCCAGCGAGTAGCCGTACTCGAAGCCCATCGCCGCGTACTCGCTGAGCAGCGAGTCGTAGACGTTGTAACGGGCCTGGTCCTCGGTGAGGTACAGCAGCGGGGTGTAGTCCTCGCCGGTGACCTGGTCCACCAGCACCGCGTGGCGCTGGCCGAAGGTGCCGCGGCGGCTGTCCTGGCCGGCGAGCCGGACCGGGGTGCCCTCCATCAGCAGCGAACCGATGGCCAGGGTCTCGCCCATGCCCCAGTCGATCGTGCCGTTCTCCACCGAGGCCGCGCGACGCTGCATCTGCGGCATCAGACGGGGGTGGACGGTGATCGACTCGGGGATGTTGACCTGGGACTCCGCGATCCGCTTGACGATCTCCGCGGAGACCGCCGTGTCGACGGCGACCGGGAACGCGGCCTGCGGCTCCGGCACATGCGGGGCGGCGGGCTGCGAGGTGGCCTCGCGGACCTCGGCGAAGACCTTCTCCAGCTGACCCTGGAAGTCCTGGAGCGCCTGCTCCGCCTCTTCCAGCGTGATGTCGCCGCGACCGATGAGGGACTCGGTGTAGAGCTTGCGCACCGAGCGCTTCTTGTCGATCAGGGTGTACATCTGCGGGTTGGTGAACTCCGGGTTGTCGCCCTCGTTGTGACCGCGGCGGCGGTAGCAGATGAGGTCGATCACGACGTCCTTGTTGAACGCCTGCCGGAACTCGAAGGCGAGCCGCGCGACCCGGACCACGGCCTCCGGGTCGTCACCGTTGACGTGGATGATCGGCGCCTCGATCATGCGCGCCACGTCGGTGGCGTACATCGAGGAGCGCGAGGACTCCGGTGCAGCGGTGAAGCCGACCTGGTTGTTGATCACCACGTGCACGGTGCCGCCGGTGCGGTAGCCGCGCAGCTGCGACATGTTCAGCGTCTCGGCGACGACGCCCTGGCCCGCGAAGGCCGCGTCGCCGTGGAGCGCGACGGGCAGGACGGTGAAGTCCGTGCCGCCCTTGTTGATGATGTCCTGCTTGGCGCGGGCGATGCCCTCCAGGACCGGGTCGACCGCCTCCAGGTGCGAGGGGTTGGCGGCCAGCGAGACCTTGATCTGCTCGCCGTCCAGACCGGTGAAGGTGCCCTCGGCGCCCAGGTGGTACTTGACGTCGCCGGAGCCGTGCATCGAACGCGGGTCGAGGTTGCCCTCGAACTCGCGGAAGATCTGCGCGTACGACTTGCCGACGATGTTGGCCAGGACGTTCAGACGGCCGCGGTGGGCCATGCCGATGACGACCTCGTCGAGACGGGCCTCGGCGGCGGAGTCGATGACCGCGTCGAGCAGCGGGATGACGGACTCGCCGCCCTCCAGCGAGAACCGCTTCTGACCGACGTACTTCGTCTGGAGGAAGGTCTCGAACGCCTCGGCCGCGTTCAGCCGGCGCAGGATGCGCAGCTGCTCCTCGCGCTCGGGCTGCTGGGCGCGGGGCCGCTCCACCCGGTCCTGGAGCCACTTGCGCTGCTTCGGGTCCTGGATGTGCATGAACTCGATGCCGGTGGTGCGGCAGTACGACTCACGCAGCACGCCGAGGATGTCGCGGAGCTTCATCATCGACTTGCCCGCGAACCCGCCGACCGCGAAGTCCCGCTCCAGGTCCCACAGGGTGAGGCCGTGCTCGGTGATGTCGAGGTCGGGGTGCTTGCGCTGGCGGTACTCCAGCGGGTCGGTGTCGGCCATGACGTGGCCCCGGACCCGGTAGGAGTGGATCAGCTCGAAGACCCGCGCGGCCTTCGTCACGTCGTTGTCGTGCGAGGCGTCGATGTCCGTGAGCCAGCGGACCGGCTCGTACGGGATGCGGAGCGCCTTGAAGATCTCGTCGTAGAACTCGTTCTGGCCGAGCAGCAGCTGGCTCAGGACCCGCAGGAACTCGCCGGAGGCGGCGCCCTGGATGACCCGGTGGTCGTAGGTCGACGTGAGCGTCATGACCTTCGAGATGCCGAGCTTGTTCAGGGTGTCCTGGGAGGTGCCCTGGAACTCCGCCGGGTAGTCCATCGCGCCGACGCCCATGATGAGGCCCTGTCCGGGCATCAGGCGGGGCACCGAGTGGACGGTGCCGATCCCGCCGGGGTTGGTCAGCGAGGCGGTGACGCCGGTGAAGTCGTCCATGCCGAGCTTGCCGATGCGGGCGCGCCGGACGATGTCCTCGTACGCCTGCCAGAACTCGAAGAAGTTGAGCGTCTCGGCCTTCTTGATGGCCGCGACGACCAGCTGGCGGTCGCCGTTCGGCTTCACCAGGTCGATGGCGAGACCGAGGTTGACGTGCTCCGGCTTGACCAGGGTCGGCTTGCCGTCCTTCACCGCGAAGGAGTAGTTCATCGACGGCATGGCCTTGAGGGCCTGCACCATCGCGTACCCGATGAGGTGCGTGAAGGAGATCTTCCCGCCCCGGGCGCGCTTGAGGTGGTTGTTGATGACGATGCGGTTGTCGAAGAGCAGCTTGACCGGGACCGCGCGGACGGACGTGGCCGTCGGCAGCTCCAGCGAGGCGTTCATGTTCTTCGCGACAGCGGCGGAGGGGCCGCGCAGCGTCACGTACTCGGGACCGGCCGGGGCCTCGGACGCCTTGGCCTCGGCCTTGGCGGGCGCGGCGGCGGGCTTGGCCGCCGCGGGCTTCGCGGGGGCCGGAGCCGGGGCGGCCTTGGCCTCCGCGGGCTTCGTCTCGGCGGGCTTGGCCTGCGCCGGGGCCGCCGGGGCGGCGGCGGGCTTCACCGGGGCCACGGGCTGCGCCGGTGCGGCGGCCGGGGCCTCGGTCGCCGCAGCCCCCGAGGCTGCGGCGCCGGGAACGGGCTTGTCCGCCGTGCCGGAGGTACCCGGCTTGTAGTCGGCGAAGAAGTCCCACCAGGCGCGATCGACCGAACTGGGATCCTGGAGGTACTGCTGGTAGATCTCGTCGACGAGCCACTCATTGGCGCCGAACGCGGCGGCCGGGTTGGTGCCCGGGCTGGCTTGGTCGGTCGAGATGCTCGAGTTACTGGGGGACTGAGACGACACGGCGGCAACCGCCCTCTTCCGCTTCACAAGGTGATGGACAGCGGAAATCAAGGCTACGCCCCCCAAACCGTTCCTTGCAGACCGGGCCGGTGCTTCGTCGTGCACATCACATCGCAACGCGGGTTTCGGCGCAGGAAATGGCGGGAAACAAGCAAGGTTCCACTGCACTTCGGGTACGCAGGACCGTGGATACGGTCATCCGACCGTATCTCCTTGAGATCCCCTTCGGGGAGGACACGGACAACGTGCCCTTCCGGTTCGAACCCTATGTCAACCGCGCCGTCAACCGCGTCGCTCGGGCATCCCCGGAAGCGTGACCTGGATACGGCAGCCCCGAGCGGATTCGGCCACACCGATCCGGCCGCCGTGCAGATCCACCGCCCAGCGGGCGATCGCGAGCCCCAGTCCCGTACCGCCGTCGCTGCCCGGACCGTGCGGTGAGGGGGCCTGGCCCCGGTTGAACCGCTCGAAGACCCGGTGGCGCTCCGCCTCCGGGATGCCGGGCCCCTCGTCGATGACCTCCAGCTCCAGCGACCCGGGGTATGGCCCGCGCCGGGCCAGCACCGTCACCCGGCCGTGCGGCGGGCTGTGCTTGACCGCGTTGTCGATGAGGTTGGCCACCACCTGGTGCAGCCGTTCCGCGTCCGCGTGTGCGGTGAGCTCGGGCGGCGAGACGTCCAGATGCAGATGGACATCCGTACGGGAGTGATTGCCCGACCCCGACGACAGGCGCCGCTGCGAGGCGGCGAGATTGGCCTCTTTCAGTACGCCCGAGAGGTACGGCCACACCTCGAAGCGGCGCGCCTTGAGCGCCACCACCCCGTTGTCCAGCCGGGACAGGTCCAGCAGCGTCTCCACCAGCCGGCCGAGCCGCTCCGTCTGCTTCAGCGCCGTACGCATCGTCTCGGGATCGGCGGCCGAGACCCCGTCCACCACGTTCTCCAGCACGGCCCGCAGCGCCGCGATGGGGGTGCGCAGCTCATGGCTGACATTGGCGACCAGCTCCTTGCGGTGCCGGTCCTCCGCCTCCAGGTCGTCCGCCATGCGGTTGATCGTCTGGGCCAGGTCGCCCAGCTCGTCCCGCCGCCCGGCGCCGCTCACCCGGCGCGTGTAGTCGCCGTGCGAGATCGACCGGGCCACCGCCCGCATCTCGTCCAGCGGCGCGGTCAGCCCGTGCGCCACGAACTGGGTGATCAGCAGCGTCGCGATCACCGAGAACACGGTGATGAACTGGAACTCGGTCCGGGTCCGCAGCGCGACGATCAGCAGCCCCGTGGTGATGAACACCGAGACCACGACGAGGGTGCCGAGCTTGGCCTTGATGGAGAAGGGCCGCATCCCCGACCCTGGCCGGGTCATGGGGCCGGGGTCTCCAGGGCGTAACCGACGCCGTGCACCGTACGGATGCGCTCGGCGCCGATCTTGCGGCGGAGCGCCTTGATGTGGCTGTCGACCGTACGGGTGCCGGAGGCGTCCGCCCAGTCCCAGACCTCGGCCAGCAACTGCTCCCGGGAGAGCACCGCGCGCGGGGTGTTGGCCAGGCAGACCAGCAGGTCGAACTCGGTCGGCGTGAGGTGCACGTCCTCGGCGCGGACCCGGACCCGGCGCTGTGCGTGGTCGATCTCCAGCTCACCGAGGCGCAGTATCCCGCTGCGGGGGGTGACGGCGGCCAGTGCGGCCCGCTCCACCCGGCGCAGCAGGACGTGGACCCGGGCGGCCAGCTCCCGCATGGAGAACGGCTTGGTCATGTAGTCGTCGGCGCCGACCCCGAGCCCGACCAGCATGTCGGTCTCGTCGTCCCGCGCGGTGAGCATCAGCACCGGCACCGGGCGCTGTGCCTGCACCCGGCGGCAGACCTCCAGGCCGTCGAAGCCGGGGAGCATGATGTCGAGCACCATCAGATCGGGCTGCCACGCCTCGGCCGCGTCCACGGCGGCGGGCCCGTCCAGTGCGGTCTGCACCAGGAAGCCCTCCGCCCGCAGCCGGGCGGCAATGGCGTCGACGATCGTGGCGTCGTCCTCGACCACCAGCACCCGGCGCTGAGCCCCCGGGGTGGCCGCGACGCCGTTGTGGGTGGTGTGTGTCTGTTCCATCGCCCCGCCCCTGCCCGTTCTCGCGGGGGGCGAACCCCCGCAAGGCACGGTCTTCGCTCGTGGATTTCCTGGGTGATCCTTCTGTGCCGGTCAGCAGCGTAAAGGCAGCGGAGGGCTCTCGGCTACGCAGGGTGTTGTCCCGGCGGTACGCGTCCGGGCCCGGCGGGGCGGTGGACCGCAGGGCCCGGACCGGGGTGACCCGTGCCACCGCCGGGCCCGGCATACCGGGAGGGGGTCCGACGCCCCTCAGCAACTCTTCGATGCGAGATGGACCACGTCCGGCACACCTCGGGCAACGGCCACTTCTTCGGTCCCAACCCTGCTGAACCCGGCATTCCGCAACGCCTGTTCGAAGGCCGTAGAGGGCTGCGCGGACCAGACGGCGAGCACACCGCCCGGGGTCAGCCGGTCGTGGCAGTGCGCGAGTCCGGTGGGGGAGTAGAGGCTCCCGTTGTCCTCCGTGACGGTCCAGTCGGGCCCGTTGTCGATGTCCAGGCAGAGCGCGTCGTAACGCTCCGTGGCGGTACGGAGGTGGGCGACCAGGTCCGTGTGCAGGACCTCGGTCCGGGGATCGGCCAGTGCCGCCCCGGAGATCCGGTCCAGCGGCCCCTGCCGGTGCCAGTCGACGATCGCCTGCTCCCGCTCCACGACCACGATCCGCCCCCAGCGCTCCTCCTCGGCGGCCCGCACCAGCGAGAAGCCCACCCCGAGCCCGCCGATCAGCACGGAGGGGCCGGTCCGGGCGGCGGGCAGGGCGGCCAGCGCGGCGTCGATCAGCAGCCGCTCGGAGCGCCCGTCCGAGGTGTCCATCAGGAAGCAGCCGTTGGCGATGATCTCGAAGTGCTCCCCGCGCTCGCGCAGGACGACCTCGCCGAAGGGGCCTTCGCGGCGGTCGAGGGTGACGGGGGCGGGGGCTGGGGCGAGGGCTGGGGCAGTCATGGTGCTGGTGTTGGTCCAGGTGTAGGTCTGGGTGTCGGGCTCCATGGGCCGGATTCTAGGAGAGCGGCGGCACCCGGCCTGCGTACGGAAACGGAAGCAGCGGCGAGGCCCCGACGGCGTACGGAAGCATCAAGGGAAGCAGCGGCCAAGCCCCGCGCAACGGTCAGCGCTCCGGGCGGGGGCCGCGCAGGACCAGGAGCGCCGCCCCCACCACGTACGCCGTCCCCGCCATCGCCCAGGCCGCCGCCTGGGGCCCCGGCTGCATCGGCCAGGCCCAGTACGCCGCCGCCCCGCCCGGGGTCCGGGGCGCCGCCAGGTAGACCGCGCCCCCGTAGACCGTCATCGGCAGCCAGCTCACCCGGGCGCCCAGGACGGCCGCCGCCGCTGCCGTCACCCCGGTCGCGCCCACCACGTTGCGCACCATCGCCGGGGCGCCGAACTGTTCCGGATGCCCCGGCACCGCGAGGGCCAGGGCACCGGCGGCGAGCGCGGTGAGGACCAGCAGGTACGCCAGCCGCCTCGGCCACCAGGGGCGTACGGCCGTGCGGTCCAGCTCCTCGGTGTACGAGAAGAGGCCGGTGCCGATCGCGGCGGCGGCGAGCAGCGGGGCGAGCGCCAGGACCGGGACGCGGGCGGTGTGGTCGAAACCCGTCCGGCCCTGGAGCCAGTCGGCCGCCCAGGCGGCGAGCAGAGCGGTGCCCGCCAGCGCGGCCAGGGTCGCGGGAAGGGCGCGTGAGCGTAGATAGAGGACGGCCTGCGGGGTGCGTACGGTGGCGGTCACAGCGTCGGCACCGCCTTCGGGTCGCACGTGGTGCGGGTGGCCAGATAGCGGCCGAGCCAGGCCCGGCGCTCGGCCTCGCCCATGGCGGTGAGCCGCTTCAGGTACGCGCCGCCCCGCTCGGGGATCAGCTCCGGGCCGCCCGAGGGAACCAGCCAGTGCGCGACGGCCTCGTCCGTGCCCCACATGCGCAGGGTCGCGGAGTCCTCGGCCACCATCACGGACATGGGGCAGGCGCGGTCGGCGATGCGCTCGGCCGTCTCGTAGGCGTACGAAGCCGGGTCGGCGAGCCTGCCGCGCACCACGGTCCAGCCGCGCATGTGGTTGGGCAGCAGGGAGGCACCGGCCGGGGCCCGCCGCCGGTTCTCGGGAGCGTGGACGTACCGCTGCGGAGCCCCCGGGACCCCGTCCAGCCGGGCGTGCAGCCCGGTCAGGGCGTCGGACACCTGGGACAGCAGCGGGCCGTCCAGCCCGCTCACACAGACCTGCGGCACCGCCTCCGTACAGATCAGCTTCCGCGCCACCGGGTCATCCCGGAACAGGCCGTCGGCGTTGTTCACGATCAGAGGAGCGACCGTGGCGGCGGCCACCAGCGGTACGAGCGCGAGGAACCGGCGCCGTACGGCGTACGCGACCACCAGGGCGAGCACCGGAGCGCCCGTCCACAGGACCATGACGGGCACGAACCACCCCACAGGCACCCGGCCGTCCAGGTAGTACTGCTCGGCCGGGTTCAGGAAGCGGGCGTCGGAGTCGGAGTACGAGGGGATGCCGAGGGCGAGGTACGTGGCCGCCGCCAGCACCGGAGCGGCCAGCCGCCATCGCCACACGCACCCCACGACGAACCCGGTGAACACGGCGCACACCAGGAACCAGGCGTCCACGACAATCATCCCCACCGAGGGCCCGCCCGCCCCGGTGTACGGCCAGGTGGCCGCCAGCACGGCCGCCACGGCCACCAGCTGACCGACCACCGCCCACACCGCCACCGGCAGGGCGGCCATAACCAGCCGCGCCAAGCGCCCCCGGGGCACCGAGAGCCACAGCCCGCGGGTCTTGCGCCGGTGGTCCCTGCCGCCCTGCCAGCACCCGGCGGCCGCGGCCAGCGGCCCGCCGAGCAGCGTGACGCACGAGTGCAGCACCTCCTGTGTATCGCCCCAGCCGCCCTGCCACTGGGCGGCCTCGCTGACCATCGGCACGGCGACGGTGAGGGCGACGGCCGGGGCGGTCCAGGGGGCGATGCCCCGTTTCAGCTCGGCCCGGAACGCGGCGCGGGCGGGGTGGCGGACCCGCTGCCGGGCGGTCTGGGGGGCTGCTGGGCTCAGGGTGCCGGTCATGCCTCCACCGCCGTACGGTGTGGGCGTCGGGCGGCGTGGGAGTCCGCCGGGCTCAGGGTGCCGTTCACGCTCCCACCGCCGTACGGTGTGCGCGCAGGGCAGCCGTATAGCCGCGCTCGATCGGGTTGCCGCCCAGCTCCTCCGCCGCGCCGCCCAGTTCGATCAGCTCGGCGGTCGTGCCCCGGTGGGCGATGCGGCCCGCCTCGATCAGGGTCACCTCGGTGCAGGCGGCGGCGACGTCCTCGACCAGATGCGTGGAGACGATCACGGTGGATGAGCCGCCCAGTTCCCGCAGCAGTGCCCGGAACTCGACGCGCTGCTCCGGGTCGAGACCGGCGGTCGGCTCGTCCAGCAGCAGGAGGGCGGGCTCGTTGACGATCGCCTGGGCGATGCCGACCCGCCGCACCATGCCGCCGGACAGGGTCTTGACCTTGGCGTCGATCCGGTCGGCCAGCCCGACCCGGTCCACGGCGCGTTCCACCGCCGCCGCGACCCGGTCCCCGTCCATCTCCTTGAGCCAGGCCACGTACCCGACGAACTCGCGGACCGTGAAGCCGGGGTAGTAGCCGAACTCCTGCGGCAGATAGCCGAGCCGACGGCGTACGGCGGCCCGCTCGCGGTGGTCGGAAGGGCGGCCGACCTCGTTGCCGAGCAGCTCCACCCGCCCGCCGTCCGGGGCCGAGACCGTGGCCAGGACCCGGATCAGCGAGGTCTTGCCCGCCCCGTTGGGCCCGAGGAGGCCGTGCACGCCCGGGGAGAAGTCCAGGTCCACGGCGTCCAGGGCGGTCTTCTTGCGGTGCCGGACGGTCAGCCCGGTGACCTTGGCGCTCACGGTGTCTCCAGATGGTCGAAGGATCGGCGGCGGGCGGCGAGCAGCAGCGCGCAGGCCAGGGCCCCGGCCGCCCAGCAGCCCTGGACGGCGGGCCCGTCGAAGTAGGGGGCGGCCTCGGACATCAGCGCGGCCCCGGCCTGCGCACCACCGGCGGCGGGCGCGACGACGAGGGCCAGCCAGCCGGTCCCGACCGCTGCCGCCCCCCGGCGGCAGCCGACGAAACTGCCCAGCGCGAGCGCCGCGAGCGTCAGCGCCAGCCCCGGCAGCAGCCAGGCGACGGCCCCCGGCCCGCCCGCCGACGGGGGCAGCACCGCCCCGGCGAGGGTCAGCGCTGGAACGCTCACCGCGAGGACGGCGGCGGTCCGGGTGAGCAGCAGCCGCAGCCCGCCGGACGGGGTCGAGGCGACGACCTCGTACAGCGGATCGGTGTGCCGCCCGTAGGACAGGGCCACCCCGGCGAGCGGCAGCACGGGCGCGGTCACCAGCAGCAACGGCCGCACGGAGGCCCCGAGCCCGGCCCCGTACGACAGCGCTACGGCCCCGAGGGCCACGACGACGAGCGCCACCAGCCAGGCCCCTCGGAGGGCGGGCCCGGCGGCCCAGAGGACCCGGGCGGCCCGGGACAGGCGCGGGGGCACCCCCGTGGTCCCCGCGCCTGCCGTGACCCTGGGACCGATCTCTGCGACGGCCTCCGCCTCCATGGACACCACCGGCACCGCCGTCGCGAGCACCGCCGCACGGATGCCGTCCAGCACCGGGCCGGTCTCCGCCCCCGCCCGGACCGCCGAGGAGACCAGGGCCGCGCACCCGCCGCACGCCTCGACGTGCTTCTCCAGGGACCAGGCATCGCTCTCGGCGGCCGTACCGTCGGCGTACCGCGCGGCCAGCTCCCCGCCCACGTGCCAGTCCGGACCGCCGGGACTCCCGCGCCTCATGCCGTACCTCCCAGTGCCCCGCCGTGTGCCCCGCCGGGTGCTCCGCCGTCCGGCGTCAGCCGCTCCAGCGCGGCCCGCAGCTCGCGCCGGGCCCGCATCGCGCGGGTCTTGACCGTGCCCTCGGGGATGCCGAGCAGCGCGGCGGCCTCCCGGGTGGAGAGCCCGTCCACGACCGTGGCGCGCAGGACCTCACGCAGCTCCGGCGAGATCCCCGCCAGCGCGGTGCCCACGTCCCCGTACTCCAGCCCTGTCAGCACCCGGTCCTCGGCGGAGGGCGCGAGCGCCTCCGGGGCGGCCCCGGGGAGGCGTTCCGCGCGCGCCCCGGTCCGCAGCGCGTCGACGAGGCGGCGGGAGGCGATCACCCACAGCCACCCGCCGGCCTGCGCGCCCCGGTGCGAGGCGGCGGAACGCCACACGGTCACGAAGGTGTCCTGGAGCACTTCGCGTACGGTCTCCGCGTCCGCGCACCGACGACTGAGCCGGGCGTGCAGCCACCCGGCGTGCCGGTCGTAGAGCGCGCCCAGCGCCTGGGCGTCCCCGCCCGCCACCGCGCGCAGCAACGCCGCGTCGTCCTTCTCCGTACCGTCATCTTCCCGGTCATCCCGGTCCTCCCCCGCAGGGCGCAACAGCCTCACACTCTCCCTATCGCCCGCCGGACCGTATCCGGTTCACGCGGCGGGAGGCCCGTTCACGGCCGGGGCGCCTTCTCCCCGTGGACCGCCGTGTACTCGGCCGCCAGCCAGGGGCCCAGGTCGTCGAGGAACAGGCGCAGCAGGGCCGGGTCGGGGGAGGGGGCGAGGGCGGCGGCCGCAGTGGTGCGCATCGGGTGGGCGCGCTCCGGGTAGTACCGGCCGAACACCTCGGCGCCCCGCTCCAGGTCGCTCGTCCAGCCGCCCCAGCGGGGCATGACCAGCGTGAACCCGGTACGCACGAGCCGCCGGGCCACCTGTCGGCAGAGCCGGGTCCGGTCGGCCTCGGTGAGGCCGCCCGCCGCCCGGGCCCGCCAGCGGGGCAGGGCGAGCGCCAGATCGCCGTTGGTCTCCCGGGCGAGCAGCGGCGTGGGGCGGTAGCGGGGGAGGGCCGCGGCGAGGTCGGGCCCGAGCAGCGGGGTGCAGAGGCAGGCGACGAAGAAGCCGAGATCGTGCCGCTCCAGGTCGCTGAGCACCGTGCCCGCCCGGACGAGCAGGATGCCCGCGGTGTCGATGGCCCGATGGGCACCGTCCAGCTCGGCCGCCAGCCGGTCGGCCCGGGCGCGGTCGGTGTCCGTCGGTTCCTCGTGCAGGGCCAGCAGCAGGTCGAGGTCGGAGCGGCCGGGAATAGCGGTCCCGCGCGGGATGCTCCCGTAGACGTACGCACTGTGCAGGCGCCCGCCGGCCGTACTCCCACTGGCTGTACTCCGCGCGCGCTTCCCGGTGAAAGCGGCGGCGATCCGCGAGCGGGCGTCGGCCACGGCCGGGGCGAAGGCTTCCGGAACGCGGTCCAGAGCCCCTTCGCGGGCGATGGTTCCGTCCTTGGCCAGGCCTTTTGCGTTCATGCGCTCACTGTCGCGGTCCGGCGGCGGGGTGGGGCGGGCGGGTGGCGCGACCGGCTGATCGCTCAGAGCGAACATCGTCGGGGGAACATTCGGCGGCTCACAAGCATTGAGTCCACATAGCTCAACTTGCCTGCCGAAGGGGAGATCATGACTACCGAGTCCAAGGCGTTCACACCGATCGACCTGCCCGTGCTGCCGCTCGACGACGAGGTCGTCCTGCCCGGCATGGTGGTGCCGCTCGACCTGTCCGACACCGAGGTGCGTGCCGCCGTCGAGGCCGCGCAGGCCGCTGCCGGGCCCGGCGGTGGCAAGCCCGAGGTGCTGCTGGTCCCGCGGATCGACGGGACGTACACGGGGACCGGTGTCCTCGGGACCGTCGAGCAGGTCGGACGCCTGAGCGACGGTGATCCCGGTGCGCTCATCAGGGCTCGTGACCGGGTGCGGATCGGGGCCGGGACCAGTGGGCCGGGGCGGGCGCTCTGGGTCGAGGGGACCGTGCTCGACGTCGTCGTGCCCGACCCGCTGCCCGGGTCCGCCGCCGAGCTCGTCAAGGAGTACAAGGCGCTCGCCACCAGCTGGCTGAAGAAGCGTGGCGCCTGGCAGGTCGTGGACCGGGTCCAGCAGATCGACGACATCTCCGCGCTCGCCGACAACTCCGGATACTCGCCCTTCGTCACCACCGCGCAGAAGGTCCAGCTCCTGGAGACCGTGGACCCCGTCGCGCGGCTGAAGCTCGCCACCCAGTGGCTGAGCGAGCACCTCGCCGAGCAGGACGTGGCCGAGTCCATCGCCAAGGACGTCCAGGAGGGCGTCGACAAGCAGCAGCGCGAGTTCCTGCTGCGCCGCCAGCTCGACGCCGTACGCAAGGAGCTCTCCGAGCTCAACGGCGACCCGGGGGACGAGTCCGACGACTACCGGGCCCGCGTCGAGGCAGCCGATCTGCCCGAGCACGTCCGTACGGCCGCGCTCAAGGAGGTCGAGAAGCTGGAGCGGGCGAGTGACCAGTCCCCCGAGGGCTCGTGGATCCGCACCTGGCTGGACACCGTTCTTGAGCTTCCCTGGAACGAACGTACCGAGGACTCCTACGACATCCGTGGCGCCCAGGCCGTCCTGGACGCCGAGCACGCCGGTCTCGCCGATGTGAAGGAGCGCATCACGGAGTATCTGGCCGTGCGCAAGCGGCGTGCCGACCGGGGGCTGGGCGTTGTCGGTGGGCGGCGCGGAGGTGCGGTGCTCGCGCTCGTCGGGCCGCCCGGGGTCGGCAAGACCTCGCTCGGGGAGTCCGTCGCGCACGCCATGGGCCGTAAGTTCGTCCGGGTCGCGCTCGGCGGGGTCCGGGACGAGGCGGAGATCCGGGGCCACCGTCGTACGTACGTGGGTGCGCTCCCCGGACGGATCGTGCGGGCCGTCAAGGAGGCCGGTTCGATGAACCCGGTCGTCCTGCTCGACGAGATCGACAAGGTCGGCTCCGACTTCCGGGGCGACCCGGCCGCCGCCCTCCTCGAAGTCCTCGACCCGGCCCAGAACCACACCTTCCGCGACCACTACCTGGAGGTCGAGCTCGACCTCAGCGACGTGGTCTTCCTGGCCACCGCCAACGTGCTCGAAGCCATCCCCGAACCCCTGCTCGACCGCATGGAGCTGGTCCGGCTGGACGGCTACACCGAGGACGAGAAGGTCGTCATCGCCCGGGACCACCTGCTCCCGCGCCAGTTGGAGCGGTCCGGTCTGGAGAAGGACGAGGTCAGGTTGGAGGAGTCCGCGCTGCGCAAGCTGGCCGGTGAGTACACCCGCGAGGCGGGCGTACGGAATCTGGAGCGGTCGATCGCCCGGCTGCTCCGCAAGGTCGCGGCCCAGCACGAACTGGGCGACCGCGAGCTGCCGTTCACGGTGACGGATGAGGACCTGCGCGGTCTGATCGGGCGCCCGCACCACGTGCCCGAGTCCGCCCAGGACCCGGCCGAGCGCCGTACCGCCGTGCCGGGCGTGGCCACCGGGCTCGCGGTGACCGGGGCGGGCGGTGACGTCCTCTTCGTCGAGGCGTCGCTCGCCGACCCGGAGACCGGGGCCTCCGGACTGACCCTGACCGGCCAGCTCGGGGACGTCATGAAGGAGTCCGCCCAGATCGCGCTGAGCTTCCTGCGCTCGCACGGAGCGGAGCTGGAGCTGCCGGTCGCCGACCTCAAGGACCGGGGTGTGCACATCCACTTCCCGGCGGGCGCGGTCCCCAAGGACGGCCCGAGCGCCGGTATCACGCTCACGACCGCCCTGGCCTCGCTGCTCTCCGGACGCCTCGTCCGTACGGATGTGGCGATGACCGGTGAGGTCTCGCTGACCGGCCGGGTCCTGCCCATCGGCGGCGTCAAGCAGAAGCTGCTCGCCGCCCACCGCGCGGGCATCACCACCGTGGTGATCCCGCAGCGCAACGAGGCCGACCTGGACGACGTCCCGGCCGAGGTCCTGGAGAAGCTGGACGTCCACCCGGTCACCGACGTCCGCCAGGTGCTGGAGATCGCCCTCACCCCGGCTTCGGCCAGGACGGAGGAGAGGATCCCGGCCGCGGCCTGACCACCACGCAGTGACGGGCGCGGTATCAGGTACGCGGCCGGTACGGACGGCCCGCCCCCGAGTCAACGGGGGCGGGCCGTTCCGCATGACCCGGGGGCGGGGGGCCCGAGGGGCGGTGGGGGCGGTGCCCGAGGGGCGGTGCCCGGGGTCCGGTCCGGTCGGGTGCCTGAGGTGCCGGTGCCTGAGGCCGGGTCAGGTCGGGTGACCCGGGACCCGGTCAGGGCCGGTGACCCGGGACCCGGTCAGGGCCGGTAGATCGTGCCCGGCTCCGGCACGGCCGGGGCCATCAGCTCCGAGACGGTCACGAAGGTGTAGCCGTCCTTCTGGAGCGCGTCGACGATGCCGGGCACGGCGGGCACGGTGCCCGGGTAGATGTCGTGGAGCAGGATGATGCCGTCCTTGCTCGCCTGGTCCAGGATCCGCTTCGTGATCAGCGCGGAGTCGTTGGTCGAGTAGTCCTTCGCGGTGGCGCTCCACAGCACCTGCGAGAGCCCCAGCTCCTTGCTGACCTCGGAGACCTTGTCGTCGGTGCGGCCCTGCGGCGGGCGCATCAGCCGAGGCCTCTCCCCGGTGATCTTCTCGATCGCCACCTGGGTCTTCTCCAGCTCGGCCCGTATCTCGCCCGGCTCCTCCTCGGTGAGGATCTTGTGCGTCCAGGTGTGGTTGGCCACCTCGTGGCCCTCGTCCTGGATGCGCCGCACGGTCCCGGGGTGCTTGAGGACGTGGTTCTTGCCCAGCAGGAAGAAGGTCGCGTGGACCTTCCTCTCCTTCAGCATGTCCAGCAGTTCCGGCGTGTCCTTGCCCGGCCCCGCGTCGAACGTGAGGGCGATGCATTTCGCCTTGCGGCAGTCCGCCCGCCCGAAGGAGCCCTTCGCGTCGGACGCCGCGTCCTGCCGCGCCGAGCCCGGGGCCGTCGTGTCCATGGAGCAGCTGCCGAGCGCCAGTGTGAGTGTCGTCACTAGGGCGGCGGCCAACCCGCCACCCAGCAAAGTCGTCTTCTTGGGCACGGCACACCACTCCTCTGCGCGGAAATCTCCGCACAGGTGTGCGGCACGCCGAGGACTATACATAGTGCGTATGCATCAAGTGTATAGTGGGGTACGGGAACCCGGAAAGCCCCGGTGACCTGCGGTTCGGTCGCCGGGGCCCGCTGCTCGGGCGGATCAGCCGTTGGCCAGCGCGCGTACGCGGTCGAGGGCGCCGTTGAACCGGTTGTGGTCACCGACGACCGGGCCCGTCGAGGTGTACTGCCAGATCGTGTGGACGGGCCAGCCGGCCGGCAGCTCGCCGACCGTCGTGTTGTACCGGGCCACCCAGAGCGGGTTGGTGGTGCCGAAGCTCGCGTTGTTGCCGGTGCAGTCCTTCCACCAGCTGGTCGCGGTGTAGATGACCGCGTCCCGGCCGGTGCGCGCCCGGTAGGTGGTGGTGAAGTCCCGGATCCAGTTGACCATCCCGGCCTGGCTGAGCCCGTAGCACTGGGCGCCGTACGGGTTCCACTCGATGTCGAGCACGCCCGGCAGGGTCTTCCCGTCCCGGGACCAGCCGCCGCCGTTGTCCACGAAGTAGTTCGCCTGCGCGGCGCCGCTCGTGGTGTTCGGGGTGGCGAAGTGGTACGCGCCGCGGATCATGCCGATGTTGTACGAGCCGTTGTACTGCTGCGCGAAGTACGGGTTCTTGTAGTACGTCCCCTCGGTGGCCTTCACGTAGGCCCACTTCACGCCGCTGTTCCACAGCGTCTGCCAGGCCACGTTGCCCTGGTGGCTGCTGACGTCCACGCCCTCGGTCTGGACGACGCGGGAGTCGCGCGGCAGCCCGCCCTGTCCGTCGTGCTCGATGACGCCCTGGCCCATCCGGGCGGTGCCGCGGGCGGGAGGGGTGGCCGTCCCGGTGTCGGCGGCGGTGGCGGCGCCGGGCAGGGCGAGGAGGAGGGTGAAGGCCGCTAAGAGGGTCCCCGCGGCGGTGAGGCGTGCGCGGCGGGAGGGGGCGGATCTGTGCCTGTGCAGGGGCATGGGGTGTTCCTCCGGGTGTGGGTGTGGGTGTGGGCGCGGGGTGGCCGTGAGGGCGCTGCGGGTGACAGGTGAGTGAATGGCGTGTTCATGTCATACGTTCCCGGGGTCGACGCTACGCACGTAGACCCGGGGCGCGGAAGAGGGCCTGGCCACCGCCGTTGGTCTACGCCTGCGAAATACTGGCCGAGCTGCGGCGTTGACCGGCCGTGGAAGAAACTTTCATCGGCAGGAAACCGTACGAGGGGTGCTGACGTGCACGGGAGCGAAAGTCCGCGTGAGCCGGGCGCGACCGCCGGAGCTGGTGTGGACCACGAGTTCCTGGCGCTGGAACGCGAGCTGGCGGTCTTCCTCCGCCGGGCGCGGGCCAGCTCGGGGGAGATGGCCCGGGAGGTCCACCCCGAACTGGAGCCCGCCGCCTATGGCCTGCTCGTCCGCCTGGAGTCGGCGGGTCGGCAGCGGGCCACGGAGCTGGCCGCCTACTTCGGCGTCGGCAAGGCCACCATGAGCCGTCAGCTGCGGGCCCTGGAGGACCTCGGGCTGGTCGACCGCGAACCCGACCCGGCGGACGGCCGCGCCTGGCTCGTCCGGCTGACCGAGGAGGGCCTCGCCCGCTTCCGCAGCGTCCGCGACGCCCGGCGCGGGAGGTACGTCCGCAAGCTCGCGGCCTGGGACCGGGCCGAGGTGGCGGAGCTGGCCCGCCTGCTGCACCAGCTGAACACCCGCGCGGAGGAGTGAACCGCCCCCGCGAGGGCTCCCGCCGCTACAGCTCCACCAGGACCGCCGTCGCGTCGTCGTGCGTCTTGCCGCGCCGCAGCCGTACGCGCCCGGCACCCGCGTCGGCCTCCTCCAGCTCCCGTACCCGGTCGATCAGCCCCTGGGGCCCCACCTTGCGCAGCAGTCCCAGCGCGGCCGTCCAGTCGCCCTCGTGGAACACCTCCGTCCACCGGGTCGCCCCGTCCGTCAGCGCGGCCAGCGACCGGAGCCCGGCGGCCGGGACGCTGCCGGTCACCGCGCGTGCGGCCACCGAGGGGTCCGCGGCGGCCGTGAAGAAGCCGCCCTCCTTGTTCCGCAGCCGGGTGTCGACGTCCGCCGCCGAGGCCAGGGAGCCCGGCGGCAGCCGGTCCAGACGGTCGTCCAGAACCGCCCGGACCGTACCGTCCGTCCCCTCCAGCAGGAGCGCCGAGTCGGAGAGCACCAGGTGCTCGACCGTGCGTTCGTCCCAACGCGCCAGGACCACCGTCGCCTGAGGCGTACGTACGTGAGAAAGGTCACAGGTGGCCCGGTGGGCGTCGGCGGTGCGCCGGATGGACGCGGACAGGACGTCGGCCAGGGTCAGATCCCGCCGTGAACCCGACAGTTCCACCAGCGCCCCGCCCAGGCGCGCGGTGAACCAGGGCACCGGGTGCACACAGCCGTGGTCGTCCGGAGGAGGTGTGACGCCGTCGAGCAGGACCAGGACGCCACCCTGGCCGGACGCCGGAAGGGCTGCGGAGACCCAGTCCTCATTGGGGCGTTCGGGGCTGCCGGGGGCGGTGGCGAGTTCGATGCGCATGGCGCCAGTCTGCACGAGCCCTTCACCGGGCCCGCAGTGCGCCGTTTCCGGCCTGCACCGGACCGTTTCCGGCCTGTACCAGCAGGTCAACGCGTCACCATCGGCCGGAGGGAAAGGCTCCGAACCGAGTGCGGGCGGGCATCCTGCCAAAGGCCGCGCCGAAGTTCCACCCCGCGTCCTATGCATGGTCAGGGGCGGGCCTGGGGAGACTTGTTCGCCAACTCAAGAGTGATGTTCACTCCTTCGAGTGGCGGAGCGGTTGATGCGCGCCCCCCTCTCAAAAGCACTGGAATGGTCAGAAGCCGTACCAGGAGCGGGGGGTCCTTCTACGTGACCGAGCGTCACCTCTGCTTCAAGGGTGGACGAGTCAAGATTGCGAGCACCGGTGCAGAAGAAGCGGCCGCGGACCAAGGGCAGCATGGGCGACGGTTCCGGGGCGACGCCACCGGCTCCGGTCGCCGACAAGCGGACCGTACGGGTACGGAGTCGGCTCATCGCCGGTGTCGCCGTCGTCGGGATCACCGTCATCGCGGCGGGGGCTCCCGCGGCGCTGAGCGCATCCGCCGATCTGGCCGAGTCCCAGCGGCTGGTGACCCTCGCCGAGCTGAACCAGCAGGCCGTCACCCTCGCGCACTCCCTCGCCGACGAGCGGGACGCCGTCACCGCGTACATCGCGGGCGGCCGCGCCGATGACGGCAAGGCGGGCGAGGAGAGCCGCCTCACCCGCACCACCCGGGTCGACCAGCAGATCGACGAGATCCACGGACCGGCCCCCGCCGCCCTGCGGCGCGACCTGTCCACCGTGCCCTCCCTGCGCCGGGACGCCCTCACCGGCAAGGGCTCCGCGCTGGAGGCCCACCAGGCGTACTCCGAGGTCATCGCCAAGCTGCACGGCATCTCCGCCGAGCTGGCCGAGAAGACCCCGCCGCGCGCCGCCGACGCCACCCGCGCCCCGCTCGCGCTCGGCGGTGCCGTCGAACAGGCGTCGGCCACCCGCGCCCTCCTCCTCGGCGCGCTCGCCGTGCCGACCCCCGAGCCCGCCGCTCCGCAGACCGACCCCTTCACCGGGCTGCCGGTGCAGACCCAGGACGAGGAGAGCAAACGGGCGGGCCGCGACCGGGACGGGCTGAGCGCCGCCGCCCAGCAGGCCCGGGTCCGGGAGCTGGCCCTGCTCGCCGAGTTCGACCAGGCCGCCAACCCCGTCGCCCGCGACAAGCTCTCCGCCACCGTCACGGGCCCCGAGGTCAACAACGCGGAGAAGTACCTCACCCGCCTCACCGACCGTCCCGAGCTCTCCGACGACGACCGCGGCACCAGCGTCAAGAAGCTGGAGGCCGCGCTCTCCGCCCGGATCGACCGGATGCGCAGCGTCGAGTCCGCCCTCGGCACCACCCAGGTCCAGCGCCTGGAGGAGTTCCGCGACGACGACGTCACCGCCCTCGAACTGAGCATCGCCCTGCTCGGCGGCTGTTTCCTCATCGCCGTCGGCGTCTCCACCGCCGTCGCCCGCACCCTGACCCAGCCGCTCGCCGTCCTGCGCATCGGCGCCGCCCGCCTCGCGGAGGAGCCCGCGAGCGCCGACCCGGTCCGCTACACCGGCCGCAACGACGAGTTCGCCCAGGTCGTCCGGTCGATGAACGCCCTGCACGCCAAGCTGACCGGACTCCAGCAGGAGTTCAACGGCCGCTTCGAGAACCTCAGCGGCGAGCGCGCCGAACTGATCGCGGGCCGCGAGGCCCTCACCCTCCAGCGCGCCGAACTCCAGGTCCAGGCCGCCGAGCTCGCCACCCAGCTGGAGCGGCTGAAGAACACCGTCCACCACACCTTCGTCAACCTCTCGCTGCGCAACCTCGGCCTCGTCGAGCGCCAGCTCGCCGTCATCGAGAGCCTGGAGGAGCGCGAGCAGGACCCGGAGCGCCTCGCCACCCTCTTCAAGCTGGACCACATGGCCACGGTCATGCGCCGCCACAGCGAGAACATGCTCGTCCTCGCGGGCGCCGAGCACGGCCACGGCCACGCGGGCCCGATCCCGCTGGTCGACGTGGCCCGCGCGGCCGTCAGCGAGATCGAGCGGTACGAGCGGGTCACCATCCAGTCCCTGCCGCCGCACGCCCAGATCGCCGGGTTCGCCGCCGACGACCTCAGCCACCTCCTCGCCGAACTCCTGGAGAACGCCACCTCCTTCTCGCCGCCGGACTCCCATGTCGAGCTCTCCGGCTGGCTGCTGGAGAGCGGCGAGGTGATGCTCTCCGTGCAGGACGAGGGCATCGGCATGTCGAGCATCCGCATGGGCGAGCTGAATGCGAGGCTGGCGGACCCGGCCTCGTTCGAGGCGGGGGGGCGGACGGTCGAAGCCGCCGGGGCCGGACTCGGGCTCCAGGTCACCTCGTTGCTGGCCGCCCGGCACGGTGTACGGGTCCAGCTGCGCGAGCAGAAGGGGAGTGGAGTGACGGCCGTCGTCGTCCTGCCGCAGACCCTGCTCCCCAACTCCCTGCCCGCCTCCTCGCCGCCCGCCGTACAACTGCCGGGCGAGGCGCCGACGCTCAACTTGCCGGGTTCGGTCGCCGAGGCCAACTCCAACGCCCTGCCGGGCCGTACGCCGGTCCTGCCGTCGGCGGCCACCGCGCCCGCCCCGCCCGAGACGGGGACCACTGCGGAGGCGGCGCCCGGGGTGGTGCCCGGGACGGCCCCCGGGGTGGTACCTGAGGCGGCCCCCGAGACGGTGCCTGAGACGGTTGAGCCCGGGGCGACGCCGGAGCCCGTGTCCGAGGCGGCGCCCGTGTCCGAGGCGGCGCCCGAGGCCGCTGTGGAGCCCGAGCAGGCGGCCGAGCCGATGCCGGAGGCCCGGCCCGAGCCCGCCGCCGCTGAACCCGCCGCCCAGCCCGCCGTCGACCCGATGATCGCCGCCGCCGAGCGGGCGATCCGCGAGGCCGGCGCGAAGGAGCCCGCGCCCGCTGCCGAGGACGCGGAGGCGCCCGGGGCCCCCGAAGCCACCGACGTACCGCAGCAGAGCCCCGACGCGGACGCGCGGACGGAAGCTCACGCAGACGCAGACGCAGACGCAGACGCAGACACGGGCGCAGACGCAGACACGGCCGCCGAGTCGGACTCCGAGATCACGCTCCAGGTCCGGCTCCCGAAGCCCCCGGCGGACCTGGAGGCCCCTGCGGAACCGGCCGCCCCGGCAGCTCCCGCAGCTCCTGCAGCCCCCGCAGCCCCGCAAGCCCCCGCAGCCCCCGCAGCTCCCCTCACCCCCGCCGCCCCCGCGATCCCGCAGCCTTCCGACCCGTACGCCATCGGCCCCGACCGCCACGAGCGTCCGGCCGAGAGCGGTCCGGGCGGTCAGGAGGACCAGGGCCCCACCGGCCCCGCCTCCCGTCCCGCACCCCACGCCGAGGCCGCCACCGACACCGTGCCCGGCCCCCGGAAGCCGCAGGCCGAGCGGGTCACCGACAAGGGGCTGCCCAAGCGCACCCCCAAGGTGGTCCGGCCCGAGAGCGCCCCCACCACCGGGCGCACCGGCAGCCTGGACAAGGACGACCTGCGCCGCAGGCTGGGCACCTTCCACCAGGCGGCGAAGGAGGGCCGGCGCGATGTCGAGGCCGAGATCGCCGAGGCCACCGGCTCCATCGCCCTCGCCGACCACGAGGGCGTAACCACCACCCGTACGGGGCACGAGAGCACCACCGCCCACGCCACGGGCGCCACACCCGCACCACCCACCGCACAGGACGCACGCACCGCACACGACACACGTACCGAGCAGACCGGCGGCCGCGCGGCGGACCGCCGAAACGGAGAGACGGGGGACACAGTCGAGGAGGCACGCAGTTGACTGCGCCCAGCACGTTCGGGCTGAGTACCGAGGCCCGGAACCTTCACTGGTTGCTGAGCAATCTCGTGGAGGAGGTGCCAGGGGTCCACTCGGTCACCGTCGTCTCGTCCGACGGACTGATGCTGCTCTCCTCCGACCCAGGCCACCACACCGCGAAGGCGGCCGGACCGTCGGACGGCCCCAAGGGGTCCAGCGCCGACCTGGCCACCATCGTCTCCGGCATCGGCTCGCTCACCGTCGGAGCCGCGAAGCTGATGGACGGCGGTGGCGTCAAACAGACGATGGTCGCCATGGACGAGGGCAGCGTCTTCGTCATGTCGATCAGCGACGGCTCCCTCCTCGGCGTCCACGCCGCCCCGGACTGCGACATGAGCGTCGTCGCGTACCACATGGCCCTCTTCGTCGGCCGGGCCGGACACGTCCTCACCCCCGAACTCCGCAGCGAGCTGCGCACATCGATGGAGAGCGCCCAGTGACGACCGCCGCCGCCGCAGGCTCCGCCCCCCGCCTCCCCGTCCGCGGGGCCGACAAGCGCCCCGCCCGGGTCCGCCCGTACTCCCTCACCGGAGGCCGCACCCGGTTCGGGCACGTCCTGCTCGTCGAGACGTTCGTCGCCGCCCTCGAAGCACCCGAGGAGCGCCGCGAGCTCACCAACGGCAACCTCGCCTCGCGGGTCATGCCGGAGCTCCAGGCCATCGTCGAAATCTGCCGCCGGATGCGTACGGTCGCGGAGATCTCGGCCCTGTTGAAGATGCCGCTCGGAGTCGTCCGGGTGCTGCTCAGCGACTTGGCCGACCAGGGAAAGATCCGCGTGTACGGAACCGGTCACGGCACCGGTCAGCCCGACCGCGCACTGCTCGAAAGGGTGCTCAATGGACTCCGCCGTCTCTGAGGCGCCGCTCTTCGCCCCGCGCCGGCCGGGGCCCGGGCTCTCCCCGGACCAGCCGCCGCAGCTCCTGGACCAGCCGTCCCGCTTCCAGGACCAGCCGGAGGAAGCCCTCCAGCCCTGGCAGCTCGACCACACCCGCGCGCCCACGGCGACGAAGATCGTGGTGGCGGGCGGATTCGGCGTGGGCAAGACGACGTTCGTCGGCTCGGTCTCCGAGATCACGCCGCTGAAGACCGAAGCGCTGATGACCCAGGCCAGCGAGGAGACCGACGACCTCTCCGCGACGCCCGAGAAGACCACCACGACCGTGGCGATGGACTTCGGCCGGCTGACCCTGGACGACGACCTCGTGCTGTACGTCTTCGGCACCCCCGGCCAGCAGCGCTTCTGGTTCATGTGGGACGACCTGGTGCGCGGGGCGATCGGCGCGGTCGTCCTCGCCGACACCCGGCGGCTCGCGGACTGCTTCCCCGCGCTGGACTACTTCGAGAGCTGCGGGCTGCCGTACATCGTGGCGGTCAACCACTTCGAGGGGACGCCCGGCTACGAGGCGGAGGACGTCAGGGAAGCCCTGACCGTACCGCCGCACGTCCCGATAGTGATCATGGACGCGCGCAACAGGATCACGGTCGTCGAGTCGCTGCTCGCCCTGGTCGGCCACGCCCTCGACGTCGCCCCCGCCTAGGTCCTGTCGTCAAACTGCCGCCTGCCGCGCGACGGCAGTTTGACGACAGGCCCTAGACCGCCCGCCTTGAACACACACAACGGAGAGCCGCGATGCGGAAGATACTCATAGTCGGAGCCGGTCAGTCCGGACTCCAGCTGGCCCTGGGGCTCCAGTCCAAGGGCTACGAAGTCACCCTGATGTCCAACCGCACGGCCGACGAGATCCGCACCGGCCGGGTCATGTCGACACAGTGCATGTTCCACACCGCGCTCCAGCACGAGCGGGACTACCAGCTCAACTTCTGGGAGTCCCAGGCCCCGAAGATCGAGGGCCTCGGTGTCTCCGTCGCCGCCCCCGACTCCTCCCGCGCCATCGACTGGGTCGGCAAGCTGGACGGCTACGCCCAGTCCGTCGACCAGCGCGTGAAGATGGCCGGCTGGATGGAGACCTTCGCCCAGCGCGGCGGGCAGCTCGTCATCCACGGGGCGGCCGTCTCCGACCTGGACTTCTTCTCCCGCACCTACGACCTGGTGATGGTCTCGGCGGGCAAGGGCGAGCTGGTCTCCATGTTCGGCCGGGACGCGGCACGTTCGCCGTTCGACGCCCCGCAGCGCGCGCTGGCCGTCTCCTACGTCCACGGCATGGGCCCGCGCCCCGAGCACCCGGAGTTCGACGCGGTCCGCTGCAACCTGGTGCCGGGCGTCGGCGAACTGTTCGTGATGCCGACCCTCACCACCTCCGGCCGCGCCGACATCCTCTTCTGGGAGGGCATCCCGGGCGGCCCGCTCGACGCCTTCCAGGGCATCAAGGACCCCTCCGAGCACCTGGCCAAGACGCTGGAGCTGATGGAGAAGTTCACGCCGTGGGAGTACGCCCGCGCCACCAAGGTCGAGCTGACCGACGCGAACGGCACCCTCGCGGGCCGTTACGCCCCCACGGTCCGCAAGCCGATCGGCCGGCTCCCCGGCGGCGGTCTGGTCCTCGGCGTGGCGGACGTCGTCGTGGCCAACGACCCGATCACCGGCCAGGGCTCCAACTCGGCCTCCAAGTGCGCCAACTCCTACCTGGACTCGATCCTCGAACACGGTGAGAAGGAGTTCGACGCGGCCTGGATGCAGTCCACCTTCGACCGCTACTGGGACACCGCCCAGCACGTGGTGAAGTGGACCAACGCGATGCTGGGCGTCCCGCCGGAGCACGTACTGAACCTGATCGGCGCGGCAGGCCAGCTCCAGCCGGTCGCGGACCGCTTCGCCAACGGGTTCAACGACCCGGCGGACTTCGACAACTTCTTCTTCGATCCGGAGAAGACGAACGCGTACCTGGCCTCGGTCTCCGCCGCCTGACAGACGCCTGACAGGCACAGGTCAGATGCCTGCCAGGCGCTTGGCAGGCATCTGACCTGCGGCCGGACCCGCACCGCCGGTCCGGCCGCCGGGCTATTCGGAGGCCTCGTCCGGTGCCGCCTCCGTGCTGTACCCGGTGTCCGAGCCGTCGCGGGCGCCCTCGGGCAGTTCCGGGCGGGTGTACGTGGACAGCGGTACGCCGCCGGGGTCGGGGCGGACGGCCCCCAGCAGCGGGTTGGACGCCACCGGGGAGACCTTCACCTTGGCGCCGGGGCGGGGGGCCTGGACCACCAGGCCGTCGCCGATGTACAGCGCCACATGGGTCGCCTTCGGGAAGTAGACCACCAGGTCGCCGGGGCGCAGCGAGGAGATCGGCACCTTCGGGAGCTGCTTCCACTGCTCCTGCGAGGTGCGGGGGACCGGCCGCCCCGCCGCCGCCCACGCCTGGGAGGTCAGCCCGGAGCAGTCGTACGCGTCCGGGCCCTCGGCGCCCCACACGTACGGCTTGCCGATCTGCTCGATCGCGTACGCGATGGCGTCGCCGCCCTGCCGGGTCGGCGGCCGGGCCGTGCTGAGCGCCCCGGAGGCGACCAGTTCGCGCTGGGCCGCCGCCACGTCCCGCTGCTCCAGGCCCGCGAGCTGGGCCAGTTGCTCGGCGGAGAGCGTGGCCAGCAGGGCCTCCACCTCCTTGAGCTTGCCGCGTACGGTGTCGCGCTGCTTCTTCTGCCGCGCGGCCAGCTTCTTCTGCTCGTCGACCGCCTTGCGCGAGGCGGCGGCCAGGGCGTCGGCGCGGCGGGCGTCGCCGGTCAGCCGCTCCACCGTCGCCGCGCGGCCCGCCGCCACCCGCTCGATGACATGGCTCTGGTCCAGGGCACGCAGGGGGTCCCGGGCCAGCAGCAGCTGGAGGTAGGCGGAGAACTCGGTGCGCCCCTGGTACTGCTCCCGGGCCAGCCGCCCGGCGTCCCCCCGGCTCAGCTCCAGCGCGGCCCGGGCCTTCGCCAGGTCGGCGCTCACCTTCTTCGCCTGCGCGGTCCGCTGCTTCAGCTTCTCGGCGGTGGCGTTGTAGGTCTCGCTCGCCTCCTCGGCCTGCTGGTAGCGCGCCTGGAGCTCCCGGAGGAGGGTGGCGATGCTCCTGGGAGCCCCTGCTGCGGGACCGGCTTCGGGGGCGGCGAGGGCGGTTTCCGCGTCGACCTCTTCTGCGTCCTCGGCGTCCTCGGTGCCCTCCGGTGGTGCCGTGTCCTCGGACGGTACGGGGCTGGGCTCGGCCGGTGCGGCGGCGGTGGCGGTGGCGGTGGCGGGGGAGAGTGCGAGGGCTGCGGCGATCGCGGTCGTGCAGACCGCGCGCAGGAGTCTGGCTGACACGACATCACCTCGGTGACGGAGACGGGGCCCGGAAGATTCGGGCTCGTCACGAGCGAGCAAGTGAGCAAGTGAGCGAGTTAATCCGATTAATCCGGTCACTTGGTGTCAGGTGATGCAAGCACCGCACGGCGTGCCGTCCGGGGGATGCCCCGGACGGCGGTACCGGCGGTGATACCGCCCGTCAGCCCAGGCTCAGGCCACCGGGAAGGCGTAGAAGGCCCTGTCCCGCTGGACGATGACGCTCTTGCCGACGGCGAAGGCCCGGTACGGGGCGCTCACCGTGGCCCCCTTCGGATCGGCCACCCCGATGTCCTGGAACTTCCACAGGCGCTCCCCGTCCGCGGCGGAGAACGCGGTGACCTGGGTGGCGTCGGAGGCGAACAGCGTCCTTCCGCTGCTGCTCAGGGCGAGGGAGGGGGCGTACCCGAGGCCCGGCACCTCCGTCGAGCGCCGCCAGATCAGGCGCCCGCTCTCCCGTTCCACCGCACCGACCTGCCGGTTGCGCTCGGTGGTGTGGACGAGGGATCCGGCCACGACCGGGGTGCCGAAGAACGAATCCGCCGTGCCCGCCACCCGCCACAGCGGCTTGGTGGTGTCGGCCTCGAACGCCTGGAGATCGGTGCCGACCGCCGCGTACAGGGTGCCGTCCTCGTCGCCCGCGATGCCCGCGGCGGGGCCGACCGTGCCGTACTGCTTGGTCCACAGCAGCTTGCCGGTCTTCTGGTCGAAGGAGCGGACGGAGCCCTTCCCCTTGGCCGCCTTGACCTCGGCCGCTGTCAGGGTGACCGCGTCCTGACGTACGAGGAGGTCGGCGGAGCGCTCCGCCACGACCCGGTACAGGGGCGTGCCGGGGGCGCGGCCCGCCGGTACCGGCGTACGCCAGAGCTCGGCGCGCCGGACGATGTCGTACGCGAAGAAGAACGCCTCGGTGACCTGCTTGTCCGGCGCCTTCTTCTTGCCCTTCTTCGGCTTGGGGGCCTTCACGGTGACCGTGTGCGAGCCGGTGAACCAGATGACCGGACCGGAGTGGCCCGCCAGGCGGCCCACCTGAAGGTCCGGCAGGTCGGCGAACCCGTCCGCGTACCGCACGCGGTGCACGACCGTGCCGTCCTTCGGCGCCAGCCATAGGAACTCCGTCGGGCTCGCCACGAAGCACAGGTCGCCCGCCACCAGCGCGGACTGGCCCTTGGCGGCGTCCGCGCGCTGCCAGATCCGCTTGCCGGTCCGCAGGTCGACGGCGCTCGCCTGGCTCTCGCTGGTCACCACCAGCAGCCGGTCCCGCCAGAGCGCGGTGGTCAGCGGGGCGGACTCGGAGGCCGGGTGGGAGTAGATCCAGCGCGGCTCGGGGGGCCGGCCCGGGAGCGTGGGGCGCGGCTTCGGCGCGGGCTTGTCGTCGGTGGCGGCCACGCTCTCCCCGCCGCTGAGCGCGGCGACCGAGCCGCCGCCCACGACGAGCCCGCCGACCGCTGCGGCCGCGATGGTGATCAGGGTCCGGCGGTTGGCGGTGGGGCCGGGGCGGGGGCCGGGGTTGGGCGGCGGGGTGGGCGCGGTAGGCAGGTGCAGCGCCGCCATCGGGCCACCGCTGTGGCCTGCTGTGCCGCTGTGAGCTGCTGCGCCGCCGTGGCCTCCCGCGTTGCCCTGGTCTCCGCCCGGACCGGCGGCACCCGGGAACACGGCGGCCGGGTAGGGGGCGGGGCTGCCGTGGGTGTGGTGCTGCTGACCGGGGGACGGGGTGCCGGGGGCGGCGGGGGGCTGGTACGGCTGCTGGGCGGGCGGGAGCGCGGCGGGCCCGGCGTGGGCGGCCGACGCGGTGTCCGGGGTCAGGGCCTGGGCCGGAGCGGCGTTCGGGCCCAGGGGCAGTTGGTGGGGGAGGGCGAGCTGGGCGGTCGCGGGGTCGGTCTGCGGCGGCTTGGGACCGGTGTTGAGGAAGCGGGTGGTGCCCCGGTCCTCGCCGATGTCGCCGTTGCCGGTGGTGTCCGTGGGGGTTTCGGGGGCGGTGGCGGCCGCGGTCGCGAGGGAGAGCCGGGGGTCGGCCGGGGCCTGTGCGACAGGTGTGTCGGTGGGTGCGTCGGCCGATGTGTCGGTGGGCGTGGCAGCGGCTGGGTCGGTGGGTGCGTCGGCCGCTGGGTCGGTGGATGTGGCAGTCGCTGGGCCAGTGGGCGTGGCAGCCGCTGGGTCCGTCACCGCGTCCGTCGGCCGGGCGTCCTCGGGCTCCTCGGCGGGGCGGGCGTCCTCGGGGGCGGCGGAAGCCGTGATCCGGGCGCCCTCGGCCCCCTCCACCGGCGCCTCCAGCCCCCGCACCCGCGCCTCCTGCTCCGCGACCGCCGCCGCGAGCGGTTCGGGGAGCCAGCCGCCCCGGGCGAGGCCCGCCGCGCCCTCCAGGGCCAGTTCGGCGGCGACCGTACCGGCGGTGGGCCGTTCGGCCGGGTCCTTCGCCAGGCAGCCCGCGATCAGCTCGCGCAGCTCCTCGGGTACGGCGTCCAGTTCGGGGTCGGCCTCGGCGATCCGGCGGGCGGCCTCCTCGGGCGGGCCCTCCGTGAACGGGGTCGTCCCCGTGGCCGCGTACGCCAGCAGCAGCCCCAGCACGAACAGGTCGGACGCCGTACCGGCCTCCTTGCCCTCCACCTGCTCCGGCGTGAGGTAGCCCAGCCGGACCGAGAGCTGCCCGCCGGGCCTCGCCTCCGCCGCCGCTGCCGCGCCCAGCGGGCCGAACGCGGTGAGCCGGGGCCCGTCCTCGGCCAGCAGCACCGTGCCCGGGGCGAGCCCCTGGAGCGCCGAGCCGCCCGCGTGCACCCGGGAGAGGATCTCGGCGATGCCCGCGCCCAGTATCCGCAGGGCGCGCTCCGGCAGCGGACCGGCGATCCCGATCGCCTCGGCCAGCGGCAGGGCGGGGACGTAACCGGCGGCCGTCCACAGGAGTTCGGGGCCGCCGTCGTCCTCGGCCTCGTCCTCACCGGTCTCCAGGGGCGGTGTCACCCAGCCGCCCGCGAGGCGTTCGGCGGTGCGGGCCTCGGCCTGGAAACGGCGCCGGAAGGCCGGTACGGCGGCGAGCTCGGGGTGCGCGGCGGTGATCACGGCGATCTCGTCGCTGTCGGTGTCCCGCGCCACGTACTGCACGGCGCTCGCGGCTTCATGGAAGCGGGCCAGCACGGTGAAGCGGCCGAAACGGCGTGGATCTTCCCTACGCAGCGCCTCCATGGCGCACCCCCCTTGTGACCGTCCTGCGGTGCCCGAGCGACCCGCCCCCGGCACCTGACCGTCGATCTTAGGGCCTGCGCCTGCGGAAGCCAGCGTTCAGGGCTTCGACCAGGGCCACTTGAGGGTGCGGCGGGCGCGGCCGCCGGGCGCGTACTCGTACACCCAGCCGCGCTGGAGCCCGAGCCGCTTCGTGTAGCCGGCCGGGACGCGCTCGTAGGCGTGCACGGTGGGCGGGGAGCCGTCGGGGGAGGGCACGGGGACCTCGTACCACTTCGGCGGGTGGCCGGTGGGGCCGACCAGCACGGGCAGCACACGGCCGTCCAGGGGGCCGCCTCGGAAAGGGGTGTTCTCGCTCTTCACCGGGTCAGTCTGCCGCAGTGGCGTGCGGCAGCAGGTGCGCCGCCTCCGCGACGACCGGGACGACCAGCTCCGCCAGCCGTCCGGCCGGTCCTTCCGGGGTCTCCAGGGCCAGCAGGTCGCGCACCACCGAGGCGGTCTCCTCGTCGGTGGCGGCGGTCGCGGCGAGCAGGGCGATGAGATGGTCGACCAGCCAGCCGCGCAGCTCGGCGGCCGGGGGCTGCTTGCCCTCGTCCAGCCAGATCAGGGAGGCCGCCTCGACGGCCGCGATCCAGCTGCGCACCATCATCCGCAGCCGAGGCCCGGCGCTCCGAGCTCCGGCGCTCTCAGCCTCCGGCCCGGCGCTCCGAGGTCCGGCGTCGGCGCCGCCGATCCGGCCGAGGTGGCTGAGGATCTCCTCGGCCGCCGCCCGCCGGACGCCGTCCACGATCGTCGTCGTACGGGAGGTCTCCACGACGCTGCCGCCGCGCAGCAGCGCGCTGAAGCCGGTGTCGTGCTCGTCGACGAAGCGGAGGTAGCGGTCCAGGACCCGGGCGACCCGCTCGGTGGGCGGGCCCACCGGCGGCTCGGTGAAGCAGAGCTTCAGCTCGTCGGCGGCCGAGCCGAGCGCGGCCTCGTACAACTGCTGCCGCCCGCCCGGGAAGTAGCGGTAGACCAGCGGCCGGGAGACCCCCGCCGCCACCGCCACCTCGTCGAGCGAGACCTCGTCGGGGGCCCGGTGGGCGAAGAGGCCGAGCGCCGCGACCAGGAGCTGGGCGCGGCGCTCCTCGACACTGAGCCTGCGGTACGCGCGGGGCGGCGGCGGGGCTGCGGCGGTGGACGTCATGCCCCTGAGCGTAAGGGGTGGGCCGCCGGGCCCCGGAGGGGTGCTGCCCGGGTCCTCCCGCTCGCACGGGCTCAGGCCAGCAGCCCGGAGCTGCGCCAGAGCCTGCGGCTGACGCCGTTCAGCAGCCCAATGTCGTCGAAGAAGTCCGTCAGCCGCTTCGAGCCGGTCTGCATGACCTCCGCCCGGTGCCCGCTCGCCTTCACCTGGGCGACGGCCTCGCGGCGGTCCAGGCCGACGTTCTCGTACACCTGCGGGTTGACGAAACAGACGGAGAACACCCGGGCCGCCTCGCCGCAGCTGAGCTTGGTGAGTTCGCGCTCCCAGCGCGGGGCGGTCACCATCTGGCGGCGCAGCTCCTCGCGGGCGTACCGGACGTGCCGGGCCTCCTCGATGACATGGATACGGGTCACGCCGCGGACCAGGGTCTGCACCCGCTCGTCCGGGAAGGTCAGCCGCTGCATCCAGTCGAGGATCTCCTCGCCGAGCAGGGTCGCGGCGAACGAACCGGGGGTGGTGGAGACGGTCTTCAGGACCCGGGCCAGATTGTGGTAGACGCGCGGCACCTCGTACGTCGGGGCCCCGCCCCAGTCGATCATGCGGCCGAACATCATCGAGTGCCGGCACTCGTCGGCTATCTCGGTGAGGGCGTAGCGGACGTGGTTGCTGGTGACGGGCTTGTCGTAGACGTGCCGGACCAGCAGCTGCATCAGGATGATCTCGAACCAGATGCCGAGTGAGGCGAGCGCGGCGCCCTCGTGCCGGGAGAGGTCGAGGCGCTGTTCCTCGGACATCCGGTGCCACATCGGGGTGTCGTAGAGCGAGAGCAGCTCCGGCGGCCAGAACCACTGGCCCTCCTCGACGGCCGCGTCCCAGTCGAGTTCGGTGTCGGGGTCGAAGGAGTGCTTGGCCGAGGATTCGAGCAGGCGCGCGGCGATCTGCTCGCGGTCGCGGAGCGGTCCGAGCGCGTCGTGGAGCACGGTCACATCGCGATCGGTCGGCGCTGTCGTCGTCGCGGGCGTCACGGTCGTCATGGCGGGAGCACCTCACACAGGGGTTGCCGGGCACAGGTGTTACCGGCGGTCACTCCTTATGAGACTGCCTGTCAGTAAGGACGTCAATCCCTCGCGCACGACTACACACGACTGCATGCGCCTCTGCCGTACGCACCTCTGCGCGACTTGTTGACCCGCCGTCTACCAACGTGTGAACCTGCGGGGGAGGCGGCGGGCGGGGCGCGCCCAACTGCCTCCGGAGTCACGGAACTTGTCAAGCCGTTCGATCCAGTCGAGGCGAAGGAGCCGTCCGTGTCCACTCATGACCTCTACACCACCCCGCCGCCGGAGCCGATCTGGCAGGTCCCCGCCACCGGGGCGGCCCGGTTCAGCTGGGACTACGACGACGGCCGCGAACGCCTCCTCGCCCTCTACCAGAAGGGCAAGGACAAGCAGTGGGACGGCAACAAGCGCATCGACTGGTCCCTGGAGGTCGACCCCGCCGACCCGCTCGGCACCCCCGACGAGGCGCTCACGCTCTACGGCACCCCGCACTGGGCGAAGATGACCGAGAAGGACCGGGGCGAGCTGCGCAAGCACTACACCTCCTGGCAGTTCAGCCAGTTCCTCCACGGCGAGCAGGGCGCGATGGTCTGCGCGGCCAGGATCGTGGAGTCCGTCCCCGACCTGGACGCCAAGTTCTACTCCGCCACCCAGACCATGGACGAGGCCCGGCACGCGGAGATCTACGGCCGCTTCCTGCACGAGAAGCTCGGCATGCTCTACCCGGTCAACGACAACCTCCAGGGCCTGCTGGGCGACACCCTGCGCGACTCCCGCTGGGACATGCCGTACCTCGGGATGCAGGTCCTGATAGAAGGCCTCGCGCTCGCCGCCTTCGGAATGATCCGCGACACCACGACCAAGCCGCTGCCCAAGCAGATCCTCGCGTACGTCATGCAGGACGAGGCCCGGCACGTGGCCTTCGGGCGGATGGCGCTGCGCCACTACTACAAGCAGCTCAGTGATGCCGAACTCCGCGAGCGCGAGGAGTTCGTCATCGAGGGCTGCTACCTGATGCGCGACCGGCTCAGCGGGGTGGAGGTCCTGGAGAACTTCGGCATCGGCAAACAGGAGGCGAAGGAGCTCTCGGAGCACTCCGAGTTCCTCCAGCTCTTCCGCAAGCTGCTGTTCAGCCGGATCGTCCCGTGCGTCAAGGACATCGGCCTGTGGGGTCCGCGCCTCCAGAGGGCGTACGTCGACATGGGCGTCCTCGAACTCGGCGACTCCAACCTGGACCTGCTCATGTCCCAGGACGAGGAGATAGCCGAGGAGCTGGACCGCCAGCGCTTCGCGGCCGAGGAGGAGGCCCGGGTGGCGGAGGTCGCGGAGGCGATCGGGGAGGGGCGGGAGGCTGCCTGAAGGGGCGTGGGGGCCTCAACGCCGTACGACTACCCGGCCGATGAACTCCACGACCAGCCCGGCCACCCGCTCCGGCGCCTGGAGCAGCATCGCGTGACCGGCCGCGATGCCCTCGACGGTCACGTTGGGCTGCCGGGCCGCCAGCTCCGCCAGGTCCCGCTCCAGCCCCTTCCCGTACGCGTCCAGCAGGTCTTCCAGCCACTCCAGCCCGGGCATCGGCCCGACCCGCTCCTGGGCCCGGACCAGCAGCAGCGGACAGCGGACGCGCCGGAACACGGAGAACAGGTCCAGCCCGTCCATCGCGTCCAGCATCTCCACCGCACCCGGCAGCTCGGGCAGCAACTGCCAGCCACCGTCCGGCAGTTCGCGCGCACTGGCCCGGCAGGCCGCCTCCGCCCGCGCGGCCGGGATGCCGAGGGCGACGCTGTGGTCCACTTGGCCTGCCAGATACCCGGCGGGCATCCGGGCCCCCGGCCGACGCCCGGGACATCGCCCCGATCTCCGCCAGCCGCCGGGCGGCCTCCTCCTCGGGCCCCCCACGTACTGGTCCGGCCGCCCCCACCCGAAGCCGTCCAGGTCCACCACCGCGGCCACCCGCTCGGGACGCGTCCCCGCGTACACCGAGGCGACCATGCCGCCCAGCGAGTGCCCCACCACGACCACCTCTTCCGCTGCCCCGAGGGTGTCGTCCAGGTCGGCGCAGACCGCCGCGAGGTCCCAGGAAGCGGCGGGGTCGCTGCGGCCATGGCCGGGCAGATCCACCGCGAGCACGCGGTGGCCCCGCGTCAGGCGGGGTGCGACGGCGGCCCAGTCGGCCGACGAGCGGCCCGCGCCGTGCAGAAGAAGGAGGGGCGGGCCGTCGCCGCCGTGATCGTGCAGGTGAAGGGCTGTCATGCGCACCACGGTAGGCCGCCGGAACGTCCTCAAGATCGTCCGCCGGAACGATGGAATGCGGTGGTTCCTGGACCGATAATGGATATACGCGCCCGGGCTCCGCAGCAACGAGCGGCAGCGCATCGGCCTTTCGCTCCGCGACCCCCGGCCCGCTGGCTGAGCGCCCCGGAGGCGGTTCCTGGTCGGAGGGCGCGAGGCCAGGTGACTGTGCTGTGCCGACTGCCCGGGCAGCCTCTCCACGGCCCCGGCCCCGGCCCTCGCCCTGGACGGCCGTGGGTTGTCAGTGGCTCTGCCACCTTCGACGAGAAGGCTCAAACCGATGCGGCAGGTCAATGAAGACCACAATCTACGGCTGGAGTACTGGCCTTGCGCTTTCAGCAAAGTGCGATGTCTACTCATGATCAAGAAGCAGAAAGGCTCCTCCGGCCTGGGAGGGTTGGGTATCCCAATGAGTCTTCTTGCCCCGAGCTGGGGGGACCTGCCAGGTGATGGACCCCGAAGTTTCTCCGCGATGCCCCCGGACTGAGCGGAACGGTCCGTGGATCTCAGGTGAGAGTGAGGAGCACTTCGTCGATCTCGCCGCCGCGTGCTTGGCCGAAGCCCCTGCCATGCCCGGTGATCACGAAGCCACACTTTTCCAGTACGCGGATCGAACCTGCGTTGTCGGCTGCTGCGTGGGCGTGCAACGGCCTGGTGCCGACGCCATCGATCAGCAGCGTGAGCGCTGCTGTGGCGATGCCGCGGCCCCAGTGCTTTCGGCCGATCCAGTAGGTGACCTCGCGCTCGTTCGGCGGCCCGTAGACCGCAGCATGGCCGACTACCTCATCGTCGGCGAGCACAGCGCGCATCAGGACCTCGGGGTTGGAACGGATGCTGGCCCAGTAGGTGTCGAAGTGCGCCCTTTCGTAGTGGTACTTCCTGGTGACCGCAGCCACGTACTGAGCCTCGGGGTCAGAGAGATGCTCCCAAAAAGTAGGCAGATCACTGTCGAGTACTTCGCGGAGGGAGATCATTTCGGTGGTGGCTCCTGCGGTTGGTCAAGGACGTGGTACTTCGTCGAGTACGGCGTCCGTTAGCTGATCAAATTCATGGAGTGTACGCCTGGCCTGGGAGGATGGAACGTGTCGAAGGTCCTGTCCGCAGCAGGAAGTAGGCGTGCTCCGGGTGAAGAAGGGGTGCGGGTGCTATCCGTCTGTCCGTGTCGAGGGCAACGGTCCGACCCGACCATCTCCCGTCTCATCGGCGTGCTCGCCGCGTCCGGACCGAAGGCCCTGACCGCGATCCGGGAAGCGCGGGCCGAAGTACACCAGTGAGTTTGGGAGTTGGCTGGCACGAGCGGTCCCGCCGCCGAGGGGAAGGTGACCGTGGACATCGATGGAGTGCTTGTGCTCGCGCACTCCGAAAAGCAGAGCCCCCGTCAGCGAACCGACGAGGACTCATGAACGATCGAGGCTAGGGGGTACTCCCCTCTCCTCCCGCAGTTGCACGGCAGTGAGGGGAAAACTCGCATGGCTCATTAGAAATTTTGTTGGGGATTCTTCCTGGCTGATTCAATATTAACCGTAGCGCCTGTGCTCGCCACCCTGTATTGGATGATGGCCGCAGGGGATTTATTGCTTTTGGGTCACACTGCTACTGCCGCAGGGGACACCAGTTGCGCACGTTCATGGAGATTTTTGGCAGTTTGATTCTTGAGGTAGGGTCGAATTCTCGCCTGCATGACGGACATGGCCTTGTCGCACTGCCCCGATTGGACGTCGGGGTAAATTTCCACTACCTTTCCCCACGTGGCACACGCGATTTCAAGGTGGCCGATCTCCAGTTGTCTTTCAGCCAGCATTGACAAATAGCGAATGCGATTCCTCTTGAAAGAGCTGTGGCGCAACTTATCGGACTCCTCCAGCTCCTTCACCGAGCCGGTGATATCGCCTAGCTCGTAGCGAACCTGCCCTGCGTGATAAGCGAGCGAGGACGGGTTGTGAGAGCCGAAGGTCTTCGCTTGAGACTCGGCTTTCTCCATCGCCACTTCGGCTTCTCGTAGGTACATCAGGGCCTTCGTCCGCTCGCCAAGCTGCGCGGATGCGTGTGCTTGCTGCCCTGCCAAAAAGGCGCGCATTCGAGGGCCGGCCTGCGGCGACGCGGAAGCGGCGGCATCAGCGAGGCGCATTGCCGTTTTTCCGTGTCGCAAGTCAACAGCCTGGACACTCATTCCCCGCAGTGTGGTGCAGTAGGTGAGGTGGTCCTCCGAAGCCCCTGCTAGTTCTAGCGCCTTCAGGTAATACTGTTGCGCCAGACCATGCATGCCCTCGTCAACAGCCATGTACCCAGTGAGATAGCAGAGATCAGAGGCTGCCGACATCATTGCCTTGCGGGCTTCCGCTGTGGAATCGGCTCGAAGGTAAGGTGCGACCGTATTTACAAGGAAAGCCGCTGCCATCGGGCGGGCGTGCCGACCTCCGAATTGGTCATCGAGCTCGGATACGCGTTCCGTCATAGCAACGACCATGTTCACTTCGGGAATCCCTATCCGCTGCACTCTTCCGGACTGGACCGCTTCCATACGGCCTACTACGTCCGGCCAGTCGGGGACAGTGAGCGCGACGGAGAAAAGCCCAGCCCCCAGGACGCTGCGGCGCGAGGGGTCCATGTTTTGTCTCTCGGGGTCGATCAGGCCCTCCACGGTAATCGGAGTTGTTCGGCTCTCTTGCGGGTTCTGGGAATTCGGCCTCATGCGTTACGGGGTGCAGCAGCTATTGAGAAAGAGACCTGATGTCAAGAGGCCGGCTCAAAGCTCCGAGGCTCAATCGCACCGGAGTGGCGGGAAGCCCCACCGCCCTTCAGGTAGTGGGACTCGGCCGCGCGGTGCAGGACCGCAGTGCCTGGCGGAGGTCAGGCTGCCTTCAGGTTCGCCACGTCAACGATTCGTTCGTTCAGGTTACGGACCACAGGGGAAACCCGTGGGAAGTTGAGGGACCGCAACTTGTCGAAATGCTCATCCCCCCTTGCGGTCGACAAGACTTCGTAGTCGTCGAGGAAATGACCCCACGAAGCACACGATTCCTCTACGTGCCCGAACTCATACTGCCTCTGGGCGAGTACCGCATGAGCGTGCAGTCTTCCCTGGCGTTCCAGTGGAGACATGACTCGAATGGAATCCTGGAGACTTCTGATTGATGCCGAGAGGGAGCGTGTCTCGTAGTTCACGTGAGACACATGAAACAGGAATGCTGCCTGATCGTAACCGCCAACTGCATCACGCCGAGAGTCCGCCCGGTCGAGGGCGGTTTCCGCCTCTTTGAGCCTGGTGATTGCGCCTGATCGGTCGCCCACCATGGCGGACGCATGAGCCTGTTGGCCACGGAGAAAGGCTACGAGGCGTGGGCCCGCTTGAGGTGCAGCCTCGGCCGCGGAGTTGGCATACTCCAATGCTTTCCGGCCGTGGCGTAGGTGTGACGCCTGGAGGCTCATTCCGCGAAGAGTACGAGAGTAGGTGAGCAGGTCACTCGATTCCCGGGCCAAGTCCAGGGCGTGCAGGAAGTAGGTTTGCCCCAGCCCATGCGATCGCTCGTACATGGCCATCCACCCTGTGAGGTAAGTCAGGTCGGATGCGGCGGAGAGCATGTCCCGGTGAACCTTCTCGGAGGCATCGGCACGTAAGTAGCCTGCGACCGTATTGACCAGGAAAGCTGCGGCCATTGGCCGGGCGTGTCCACCGCCCAGTTCATCAAGGATGTCTGCGATCTTTCCCGTCATCCGCCGGACGGTCTCTACTTCGCCCATGCCGATACGTCCCGTCGGCCGGGTGAGACGGTCCTGATCTTCAGCGCTTGCCTTTGATGTGAGAGCGGCGAACGCCGGAACGGTCAGCGCTGCCGAGTAGAGACCCGCAGTCAAGAGCTTGCGGCGGGATGGGTCCATGTCTTGCCTCCCGAGGTCGATCAGGTCATCCACCGTGTTCGGCTGGTCATGCGATCCCGGAGCTTGAGGAAACCCGGCCTCTTCGTATGTGACAGGGCGGTTCAGCCTGCGTGCCAGTGCTTCAAGAATCAGTGGCCGCGTGGACTCCCGTGGCAGGTGACCACTCAGCCACTGATGAACCGATGCCCGTTGGTACTTGAGTGGGGTGCCGTGCTCGGTGCCGACACGGTTCACGGCCTGGGCGAACTGGCGCATGGTCCATCTGCTCTCGCGGTACAGATGCCCGAGTCCTGCATTCGGCTGCCGTGTCGTCACTGGCCTCAACTCCCGTGCTGTGACGGCTTGACGCTCTTGACTCTTGCTCTCTTCTCAACAGTACCGCTCTGCGTGGTCGGACGGTTGCCTAGTGCGAGTACAGGCCAGTGAAGGGCGAGCGCACAGGAAGGAGGGGCCAGGGCATGGGCACGTTCGAGCGAGCCGCAACCCGGTCAAGTGTCCTGGAGCACCGAGTCGTCTCGGTGCTCTTTGCGAAGACCGCAGACACCACGGCGTTTCAGTCACCCATGAAATACCCGCCGTGCACCTGCCGCTCACTCATCTGCCCGGACTCCGGGCAGGGAGCTGTCGAGCGGCAGTCCCACGAGACGGCTGCGTCCGCCGAGAGGACGCGTGCCGCCGGCAGTACCGCGTGACCTGACAGAGCAACAGGCGCCCTGACCCAGCCGCTTCACCGGCCGAGCCAGGGCTGAGCCGACCAGCTAGAAGGAGCTGACCGACCTATGAAAGATCGTATCGGCAGGGTGATGAGCGCATTACTGTCGCTCGTCCTGCCTCTGAGGAACGGCCGCCGTGCCGTCTACCGCCATACCGTGAGCCCGAGCCGGGCGCGCGACCTGCACCAGGCTCTTCGCAGCCCGTGGCTGGAGCCGTGGCCCGGTCCGGACAGCGCGACCGTCCGGCAGCACTGGGCGGACGACGAACGGGACATGACCATCCCGCTCAGGGGCGTTACGGGGGACCTTCGGCGGGCGCACGATGCCGAGGGAGCGCGTCGATCCCGGTTCGAACACCGCCGCTCCTTCGACCAGGCCGCCGCGTACCCGGATGAGGTTGATCTGCACCAGGAGCGCCGACGCGCCCTCAGCTTCGCCGCGAGCGGATACGACTACCCGTACAGCTACCCCGGGGCACCCTTCCCCTCGTCGGCGATCGGCCTCCCGTGATGCGCAAGGGGACGAGGCGAGCCGACTACGCGGCGGTGGAGAGTGCCGTACTGACCGACCGCGCCCAGATCACCGCCCGACTCAAGAAGAACGAGAGTGTCCGGAAGATCGCCGAGGAATACGGCATCGACAGGCGCACCCTCGCGCGGATGGCTGACGCGTGGGGCGTACCCCGACGCGCGGCCACCCAGAAAAGCCGCGCAGCCCTGAGCCCCTGCAAGCGCCGGTAACCGGAAAGCACCGCATTTGCAGGTTGTAGGACCCGCTGCGGTGCCGCCAAGCACGCTCCGCAACGGAAGCAGGGGGTGTTCCGGCCGCTGTCGGCGTAGCCGGAACACCCCCCGACAGGCACGGTCGGCACGAGGCCATACCCGGGTGGCCCGAGCCCACCCAAGAGCCCCCGCTCCGTCCGCTCACACCCCTGGACAGGACGACGGACGCAGCGGGTCAACCACAATAGGAAGGCAAGAACATGCGAGACGCACTCGCGTTGCTCACCCCCGAAGGGCTGGAGGGTGTTGTCGCAACAGTCGGCGACAACAACCCCGGCATGGATCAGAGTACGGCGGAACGGATCGTCGCGGAGGCGCTGAAGTTCGTCCATGCCGCAGCGCAGTTCCCCACGGCCCGCATCGCGCCCTCCCGAGTGGTCGACGAGGGATGGCACGCCCTGATCCTGCACACCGAGCTGTATTCCACGCTGTGCGAAGGGTTCGGCACCTTCGTCCACCACTACCCCGAGCGCCCCGACTCCGGGCGCTACGACGAGCACGTCCTCACGCGCACCATGGCGACCATCGAGCAGGCCGGGTATGCGACCGACACGGAACTCTGGATGAACCCCGGCAAGCCCATGGTCGGGGTGGCGGCTCAGTGCAACCACACCCCGTGCGGGCCCATCCGCCCTGGCAACTGCGCCACCCATGGCGGGGGCGAGGGCTAGGCTCCCCGCACCCTACGGAAGGTGACCAGATGGACGCGGAACAGGCCCGCCAGGTTGACAGCGTGTTGCGGCGGTTCGGCATTCCGGGCGTCGTCGCCCCTGCAGACCCGGAGCAACTGACGGGACCGTGGCGGGTGTTCGACAAGGCCGACCCGCAGACCCGCAAGGACATTTCGGCGGACGCGCTGGCAGCCCTCGCCGCGGCGCTTCCGGCGGCCGCCCTCGGCCCTGGCCCGAAGGGGCCGAGCGGGCCGACACGGGGATTCGTCCTGCCTCCGAAGAACGACGAATAGACGACCAGCAGCGCACCTCGCCGCCCCGGACCGGCCCCGTCCGTGTGCTGCCCCCGTGGCACATGGGCGGGGCCTTCCAGCGCCCCGACGCCTCAGGAAGGCCCTCGATCCGTGCTGCAATGCACCGCCGTCACCCGCTTACCGATCATGGACGCGCTTGTTGCCCTCACCGCCATGGAGGGCGGGCCCGGCCACCCTCCGGACGCTCTCCTCGACGCCTTCGTCCTGTGCGAGCTCGCCGGACACGACGAGACCGCAGAACACGCCTCGCACCTGTACACCGCTGACACGCGGGACGACCGCGACCTGTGGTTCCTCTGGACCGGTACCGGCGCGCACCGGGTCCACCGGTTCGACGTTCTGCCGCTCTGCCTCGCCCAACTCCACGAACTGCATACGGGCCTGAGCCGGCAGTGCGTGCTGTTCCGCGACCACCGGCCCCGCGATCACTCGTTCTCCGTGACCGACCCTCTCCGCGAAGCGATCACGGAAGAGGGGCAAGCAGGAGAGAGGCAAGCAGGGGAGAGGCAAGCAGGAGAGAGGCCGAACCAGCCATGAACACCATGAACAAGTGCACCGCCGTCGCCCGGTTCGACCCGCCCGACCGGGTGGTGGCCTTCTTCGCCTCCGTACACCGCCTGGAATCGCGGCATCTGCTCTGTGAGCTGGGTGAAGACCACAGCGACGATCATGCCGCGATGCTGTGGGACGAGGGAGGAAGGCCGGGCAGCGCCGTATGGGCCCGTTGGGCGGGAAAGAACATGCGGCTCGCGTCGCTGGACTGGTGCACCGCCCTCACGTCGAACGAGGAGGCGTGCGGGCTCTTCGGCGGCCATCCGTCCGCGCACACATGGGACGTGACCGACCCCAGCCTTGAGGCATGGAGACGAGCGCTGGCGAAGGACATCCCGGGCCTCTTCCCGGGGTACGGCGAAGGCCGCGAGAACTAGGTTCTGCCCAGCGATGCCCCCGCATCGAAATTCCGTTCGCAAACGTGTCGTACCGTGAGCGCATGACCACCCCGCCTCTCCCGCCGCAGGGTCCGTACGGGCCGCCCACCTCCCCGCAGTACCCCGCCGCCCCGGGCTTCGGGCCGCAACAGCCGCCCTACGGCTATCCGCAGCAGCCTCCCGCCCCGCCCCAGCAGGGTGGTTGGGGGCAGCAACCGGGGTGGGGGCAGCAGCCGCCCGGCATGCCCGGGCCGGGCGGCTGGCCGCCGTACGGGCCGCAGCCGCCGCGCAAGAAGCGGACCGTGCTCATCGTCGGGATCGTGGCCGGTGCCGTCCTGGCGGCGGGCGGAATCACCTTCGGGGTCGCCCGGTTGATCGACGGGGCCGCCGGCCGGAGCTTCCCGGCGGCCGAGTACCGGCTCGTCCTGCCGCAGAAGCTGCTGGACGACGAGTTCACCCTGGCCCAGGACCTGTCGGAGACCGAGGGCAAGAAGATGGAGGACGCGTACGACCCCAGCATCCGGGACGCGAAGGCCGTCGTCGGGCAGTACGGCTCGGTCAAGGGCGGCGTCGCGGTCCTCTCCGGGATGTACGGGCGGTTCGCGGACTCCGACGTCATAGCGGGCAAGATGATGAAGGGCGCCTCCGAGGGGGACGGCGCGACCGTCGTCGTCAGTCCGAGGAAGTTCACTCCCGTCGGCTACGACATCACGATCGAGTGCCAGGTGCTCCAGTCGAAGAAGAACGGCGCCACGGTCACCCTTCCCATGTGCGCCTGGGGCGACGACAACACGGGGGTGTCGGTGGGCATCATCCGCCCCGAGACCGCCAGGATGGACCCGAACACGGTCGACCTGGAAAAGGCCGCGACCGAGACCGCCAAGGTCCGTGAGGAGATCCGCGTCCCGATCGGCTGACCCGGCACGGTGGCCGACCAGCCGACCAGCCGACCCGGTGGGTGCCGGGTCAGCGCCGTACAGCAGGCAGGGCGCCCTCCACCGCGCGGGCCATCGCGAGCAGCCGGGCGTCCGTCCCGTGTGCCGCCACCAGTTGGAGGCCGACCGGGCAGCCGTCCCGGGTGAAACCGGCGGGCAGGCTCGCCGCCGGATGGCCGCTCAGGTTGAACGCCCAGGTCAGGGCGGTGGAGTAGAGCTCACCCGGGCCCTCGTGGCCGTGCGGGCGGTTCGGGGTGGTCGGGGTCAGCAGGAGGGGTACGGCGGTGAAGAGGGCGTCCAGGCGGTCGTCGTTCGCCCGCCGGACCGCCACCGCCTCCGGGTCCCCGGGCGCCCCGCCCCGTACCGCCTGCCAGGCCCGTGCCGGGTCGAGCAGACCGCAGCCGTGCTCCACCAGGCGTACGGTCCCCGAGGCGACGAGCCGGTCCACCGCCGCCCGGACGACCGCCGCCACCTCCACGTCCACGTCCGCGAAGCCGAGGTCCTCGCTGTACACGGCGGGCAGGGGCAGCGGGGGAGGGGCGGCGGGCTCCTCGTACCCGTCCAGCACATGGCGTACGTACGGCTCCGCATCCGCCGCCGAACGGGCCAGCACCCCCGCCGACGCGAGGCCGGACCGGTCGGGCGAGGGGAGCAGCCCGTTCGTCGTCTTCAGCCCGAACACCCCGCACCAGGCGGCCGGGATGCGCACCGAACCGGCCCCGTCGCTCCCCGTCGCCAGCGCCACCATCCCCGCCGCCACCGCGACCGCCGAACCCGCCGACGAACCGCCCGGCGTCCGGTCCGCCCGCCACGGGTTGACCGTACGGCCGTGCGCCCCCTGCCCCCAGGTCTGCCAGACCGTCCCGGGGCCGGGGACCGAGGTCGCCCCGACCGGGACACCGCCCGCCGCGATCAGTCGACGGGCCGCGTACGAGCGGATTCCGGTGAGGCCCTTCACGGCGAAGGGCAGTCCGCGCAGGGGGAGATGACGTGCCGCCGGTTCGCGGGCGAGGGCCTCGGCGGGCCAGACCTCGATGAACGCCCCCAGGCCGGGGTCGAGCCGGTCGATCCGCTCCAGGGCCCGCGCCACGGCGGACGGTGTCCTCGTCGCCCTTGTCATGGACCCAGTCTCGCCGGAAGGCAAGGTGCCCGGCTCGCCGGAGGGTACGGCGCCCGTGTCACGGGAAGGCAGGGGCCTCGGTGACGCCGGAAAACGAAGCCCAGGTCTCGCCGGAAGACGAAAGGCCCAGTCCCGCCGCAAGGCAAGGTCCAGTCCCGCCGCAAGGCAAGGCCCAGGTCCCGCCGCAAGGCAAAGGCCTCGGTCACGCCGTAAGGCCGAAGCCCGGTCTCGCCGGAAGGCAAAGGCCCCAGTCCCGCCGCCCCGCACAGGTCACCCCTCCAGCGCCGCCTCCATCACCGCCCGGGCGATCGGGGCCGCGCTGCCGCCGCCGCTGATGTCGGCCCGGTTCGCGGAGGCGTCCTCCACCACCACCGCGACCGCGACGGCCGGGCGGCCGGAGTCGGGGGCCTGGGCCCAGGAGATGAACCAGGCGTACGGGAGGCCGGAGTTGTCGATGCCGTGCTGGGCCGTGCCGGTCTTGCCGCCGACCTTCACCCCGGCGATCGCCGCGTTCGACCCGGTGCCGTTCTCCACCACGTCGACCATCATCCGCTGGAGCTGCACCGCCGTGGAGGGGCTCATCGACCGCTCGTAGGGACGCGGTCCCTGCTGCCGGACCGTGTCCCCGTCGGCGGCGGTCACCCGGTCGACCAGGTACGGCCGACGCAGATCGCCGCCGTTCGCCACCGCCGCCGCGACCATCGCCATCTGGAGCGGGGTCGCGGTCGTGTTGAACTGGCCGATGGAGGAGAGCGCGAGCTGGTCGTCGCTCATGTCGGTGTCGAAGTTGCTCCGCGCCACTCCTGACGGGATGCGCAGCCCGGTGTCGTTGAAGCCGAACCTCCCCGCCGCCTCCGCCATCCCCGACAGCCCGACCTCCACGCCCAGATGCGCCATCACGGTGTTGCAGGAGACCCGGATCGCGTCCGCCAGCGAGGCCTTCTCGCAGCCGCGCGCCTCGTTGGGGAGGACCGTTCGCGTGTTCGGCAGGACGTACGGCGACGGGGTGTCCGTCGGCGCGTCCGCGTCGGTCACCACCCGGGCGTCCAGGGCCGCCGCCGCCGTCACGATCTTGAAGGTGGAGCCCGGCGGATAGGTCTGCCGGATCGCCCGGTTGAGCATCGGCAGGCTCTTGGCCGCGTTCAGCCGGGTCCACGCCTCGGTGACCGCCGAGCCGGTGCCGGAGAGCCGTTCGGGGTCGTACGAGGGGGTCGAGACCAGCGCCAGGATCTTGCCCGTGGAGGGCTCCAGGGCGGCGACCGCGCCCCGCCGCCCGCTCAGCCCGGCGTACGCGGCGCGCTGCATCGACTCCTTGACGGTCGTGACGACGTTGCCGCCCGGCTGCCGGCCCCGGGTGAACTCGTTCCAGAAGGGGAGCGGCGCCAGCAGCGAGTCCGTACCGGACAGGACGTCGTCCTCGGCGTGCTCCAGGAGCGTGGTGCCGTACGTCTGCGAGGCGTACCCGGTCACCGGCGCGTACAGCGGTCCGTGCAGATAGGTGCGCTCGAAGCTGAGCTGCTCGCCGGTCTCCTTGTTGCCCGTCACGGGCCGGTCGCCGACCAGGATGTTGCCGCGCGGCTGGTCGTAACGGGCAATGGTGTTACGGCGGTTGGCCGGGTTGTCGTTCAGCTCCTCGGCCTCGAAGAGCTGGATGCGGGCCGCGTTGGCGAGCAGCGCCACGAGCAGCAGCAGACAGAGGGCGGCGGCCCGCCGGATGTAGCGGATCACCGGTCCTCCTCGGCGGACGGGGCGATGACCCCGGTCTCCACCTGCTCCGGGTGCGGTCTGCGCGCGACATCGCTGAGCAGGATCAGCAGCGCCACGATGATCCAGTTGGTGACGACGGACGAGCCGCCCTGGGCGAGGAACGGCATCGCCATTCCGGTCAGCGGGATCAGCCCCATCACCCCGCCCGCGATCACGAACACCTGGAGCGCCAGGATCGAGGAGAGCCCGATGGCCAGCAGCCGCCCGAACGGGTCGCGCAGGGCGAGCCCGGTCCGGTAGCCGCGCGCCACGAGGAGCGCGTAGAGGAGGAAGACGGCGGTCAGGCCGCTCAGCCCCAGCTCCTCGCCCGCCGTCGCCAGGATGAAGTCGGACTTGGCGGCGAAGCCGATGAGGATGGAGTGGCCCGCCCCGAGCCCCGTCCCGAGCATGCCGCCCGCCGCGAACGCGAACAGCGACTGGGCGAGCTGGCCGGGCCCCCGCCCGGCGTCGATCGAGGCGAACGGGTCCAGCCAGTCCTGCACCCGGCTGTGCACATGCGGCTCGAAGGAGCCGACGACAAACGCCCCGACGGCGGCGAGCAGCAGCCCGACCGCGATCCACCCGGTCCGGCCGGTGGCCACGTACAGCATGATCACGAAGAGGCCGAAGAAGAGCAGCGAGGTGCCGAGGTCCCGCTCCAGCACCAGCACGCCCACGCTGAGCAGCCAGATCGCCACGATCGGGCCGAGCACCCGGCCGGTGGGCAGTTGCAGCTTCCAGAACGTGCGGCCGGTGTACGCGAGCGCGTTGCGGTTGGCGGCGAGGTAGGCGGCGAAGAACACCGCGAGCAGGATCTTGGCGAACTCGCCCGGCTGGAAGGAGAGTCCGCCGACCCTGATCCAGATCTTCGCCCCGTTCACCGCCGGGAAGAAGATCGGCACGATCATCAGGACGAGCGCGGTGGCGACCGAGAGGTACGCGTAGCGCTGGAGCACCCGGTGGTCGCGGAGCAGGATCACGACCACGGTGAAGAGCGCGACCCCGAGCGTGGACCAGATCAGCTGGGTGGGGGCGGCCTGGTCGCGCGGGGTCTCCAGGTCGAGCCGGTAGATCAGCACCAGGCCCAGCCCGTTGAGCAGGACGGCGATCGGCAGCAGCAGCGGATCGGCGTACGGGGCCCGGAAGCGGACGGCGACATGGGCCAGCAGGGCGAGCATGCCGAGCCCGGCACCGTAACCGGCGACATCGGGCGGTACGGCCCCGTCATGGGCGAGGCCGACGGCCGCGTAACCGTAGACGGAGATGAGGACGGCCCCGATGAGGAGCGAGAGCTCGACCCCACGCCGTCTGGGCAGCCGGAGCTCGGGCGGGGGAGCGTCCGCCGACGTTGCGGTCATGGACCGCAACGTAGCAAGAGGTGGGCCTTATTTCCCTTATGCCATAGCGCGTCCGCTGCCATAGCGCGTCCGCCGTCATGGCGCGTCTGCTGTCATGGCGCGTCCGCCCGGGGGGCTCGTGGCTCCCCGGGCGGACAGGCGTGCCGGGCGGTGCGGTCAGCACCAGCGCGGCGCCGCACCGATGTTCTCGATGTAGCGGGCCGAGCCCCAGGCCCAGGTGCCGTCGGTCAGCAGGTACCAGCGGTTGTTGCCGTCGACGTTGTCGCCCGTGGTCTTGCAGAAGATGTTCACCACCGTGCCGTACTTGACCGAGCCCACGACCCGGCTGCTGCGGGTCGGGCGGTCGCGGAGCAGCAGGTTCGGCTTGGCGATGACCCGTCCCTTGTAGGTCCGCTTGGGCGCCTGGGGCTTGGCCTGTCCCTGGGCCTGGGCGTCCTGCCGGGCCTCCTTCTGCTGCGCCTCGTGCTCGCGCTGGAGGGCCGAGGCGGAGAGCTCCTCGGACGCCGGGGCCGATGCGGCGGCCTCGCCGCGCTGGCCGGCGGGGCTGGGGTCCGCCGCCAGAGCGGGAGCGGCGGCCGTGACCGCCGCGAGGGCGCCGGTGGCGACGCAGAGACCGATCCGGCGGAATCGCGAGGGGCGGGAGAGGGGGGACATGCTGCCTCCATGGGGCATGGGAAAGGAAAGAGGACCGTGGGGGACGCGAGCCGGGCTCGCCCTGGTCGCGGGCGAATCGGGTCGCCCTGGTCATGGGCGAATCGGCTTGCCCTGGTCACGGGCGAATCGGGCTCGCACTGGTCACGCTAGGTTCGCCACGCAGAGTCCGCAACGCGTTACGTAGAGTGACGCACATCCGGATCGATGGTCCCCGGGCCCTCGTCGCCCGTGCTTCCGGCCTCGTCGCCGTCGTCGAGGCGTACGTATTCCGGCAGCGTCAGCCGGGCCAGCGCGCCGCCGTCCGGGGGACCGGTGAACTCCAGCCGGGCCCCGATCGCCGTCGCCTGGCCCACGGCGATGGTCAGCCCGAGCCCGTGGCCCTTGCCCGCGCCGTCCGTGCGGAACCGCTGCGGACCGCCCTCCAGGAGGTACGCCGGAAAGCCCGGCCCGTGATCCCGTACGGAGACCACCGCGCCGTCCACGCCCACCACCACGGGCGGGGCGCCGTGGTGGTGGGCGTTGGCCACCAGGTTGCCGATCACCCGCTCCAGCCGCCGCCGGTCGGTCTCCACCCGCGCCGGACGCGCGACCCGCACCTCGGTCTCCGTACCGGATCCCCGCACCACCCGCTCCACCAGCGGGGCCAGATCGTGCACGGCGAGGTCGACCTGCTCGGTACGGGCGTCCAACCGCGAGATCTCCAGCAGGTCCTCGGTCAGCGAGCGCATCGCCCGCACCCGGTCCCGTACCAGCTCCGCGGGGCGCCCCGGCGGCAGCAGCTCGGCGGCGGCCGAGAGACCGGTGAGCGGGGTGCGCAGCTCGTGCGCCACATCGGCGGTGAACCGCTGCTCCGTCTGGAGCTTGCGCTGCAGGCTGGAGGCCATCGTGTCCAGGGCGCCCGAGACGATCGCCACCTCGTCCTGGCCGCGCACGGGGCGGGCCGTACGGGGGTCGCCGACCCGGGCGTCGAGGTCGCCCGCGCTGATCCGGCGGGCCACCCGGGCCGTCTGGTGCAGCCTGCGGGTCACCCGGCCGACGGCGAAGAGGCCGACGGCCAGGGTGGCGGCGATGGCCAGCAGCGAGGAGCCGATGATCGCCCGGTCCAGGCCCGCGATGGTGTTGGCGCTGTGGCTGTAGTCCGTCCAGGTGGCCAGCGCCCGCCCGTCCGCCGGGCCCGCCGCCCACATCGCGGGGCCGCCCCGCCCGTCCGGGTCGCCCGGCCGGTGCGGGCCGTCCGCGACCATGGTGCCGCGCTCGCCGCCCGCCGCCAGGGCGCGCAGGGAGGCGGGCAGGCCCGCCGGGTCGATACCGGAACCCCTCGGCAGCGGTTCCCCGGCCTCGTACGCGTCGGTGACCACCTCCAGCCGGGCCAGCGCCTTCTCACGGGCGTGGGAGACCGTCTGCCGGGTGACGGCGGTGTGCACGAGGACGCCGAGCAGGGCGGCGAGCGTGCAGCACATGGCGGTCAGGAAGACTGCCGACTTCCAGGTGAGGGTCGAGGTCCAGGCGGGGGAGCGGAATCGGCGCCGCTTCATCGGCCGTCCGCCGTGGGGGAGGCGTCTGCGGAGGGGGAGGCGTCCGAGGAGGGGAAGCTGTCTGCGGAGGGTGAGCCGCCTGCGGAGGGCGAGGGGAGGCTGTCTGCGGAGGCCGAGGGGAAGCCGCCTGCGGAGGTCGAGGGTGAGCCGTCTGCGGAGGCCGAGGACGAGGTCGGGGCCGGAGCGGTCCGGGAGCCCCCCGGTGCTGGGGCCGTGCTCTCCCCCCGCCGCTCCGGCGCCCGCAGGATCTCGTCCCGGGTGGCCAGCATCGCCTGCTGCCGGTCGTCCCAGGACCAGGCGGTGCGGTACTCGTACCCGGAGATCACCGAAGGCGCCCGCAGCACCAGGTCCCGGCCCGCCCGCTCCACGCTGATCACGGCGTCCGTCGTGGACATGATCCGGGTCAGCGCACCCCGGTCGGCCCGGTACGCGCGCACGGTGAGCTGTCGTTCGGGCATCCGGATGCCGAGCACCAGTTCGTCCCTGCCGTCACCGGTCAGGTCGAAGTAGTACGGGGCCAGGACCGGGCAGTCGTCCGGTGCCGTGCGGCAGGCGCGGATCTGCCGCACGGTCCCGTCGGGCAGCTCGTCCAGCCCGCTGTCCCGGTCGGTCCTGGCCTTCAGTCCGGCCTGCGCCACCGCGACCGGGTCCAGCCGGTGCACATCGTCGCCGGGCACGGTGATCCCGGGGATACGGGCCGTCTCGCCCTCCCCGTAGTCGTACGGGGCGGCCGAGGCGGGCGGCAGGTCGGGCCAGAGGCGGGCGGGTCCGACCGCCGAGGGGGCCTCGCCCTCGCTCTCCAGGCCTCCGGCCGCGCCGCAGCCGGAGAGCAGGGCGAGCGCGGCCACGGCGGCCAGGGTGGACGCGACGGTACGGACGCGGTCCGGGCGCACGGCTCACCCTCCTCCTCGACCCTCTTCGACCTCTTCGACGACAGAGGGACACCCTAAGCGGAAGGCCGGGCGCAATGCCCACTTCGTCCCTTACGCGACCGTACGCCCAGGCGGGTCAGCGCTGGTAGGGGTTCTGCCCCGGCTGCGTGAAGCCGGGCTGCTGCGGGGGCTGCCCGGGCCCGCCGTCAGGTCCCGCCGCGTGCTGGGCGAGCAGCTGGTCGGCCTGCTCCTTGGGTATCTGCTGCTCCCCGCCGCAGAACGTGCACTGCGTCGCGAACTTCGTCGAGAACGGGAAGAGCGGCACGAAGAACAGCGTGAACTTCGAGACCCGCTTGCGCAGGGTGTGCGCCGCCGGATTGCCGCACCAGCCGCACACCATCGTCAGGATGGCCAACTGGTACAGATACCCCTTGGTACCGAAAATGATCATGCCGTGCTCCCTCTCCCCGTCTTCCCCGTCCCCCGGAGTGCCTGCCGGCACAGCGCCAGGAGCTTCTCGTCCTCGTAGGTGTCATGGCTGCCGTACCCACCGTCCAGCGCGTTGTGACGGCGTACGGAGGAGAGCTCGGCGCGCAGCATCTGTGCCGTCGCCGACGCCGGATCGACCGGTCCCGTCCGCGCCAGGCATTCTGCCACCCGGACCCGGACGTGGCGGTTCTTCTCCCAGGCCGCGAGCAGGACTTCGGCGCTCTCCTCCGGCCGGCCGCAGACCTCCCGGAGCGCGATCGCCGCGTCCACCCGCAGCCACAGCTCGTCGTGGGCCAGCAGCCCGCGCAGCCGGGGCGCCGCCACCGCCGCGTGCGGCCCGAGCGCCCCCAGCGCCGCCGCGGCGGCCCTCCGGTCGTGCACCTGGTCCGACTGGAGCCCCTCGATCAGCACCGGCAGCACCGCCTCCCGGTCCCCGGCGACCGCCCACAGCGCCTCGGCCGCCTCCGTGGCCGTGCCCGGCCGCCGGAGCAGCGCCCGCAGCTCCGGCACGGCCTCCCGCGCGGCGGGCCCGAACGAGCCGAGCGCCCGCAGCGCCGCCGTACGCAGCCACTCGCCCCGGTACTCCGGCGCCCCGCGCAGCACCCGCAGCACCTCCGGCGTCGCCTCGCCCGCCCGCAGCCCGGTCAGCCCGGCCAGCAGCGGGCTCGCCCGGTCGTAGGCCCCCTCGTCCAGCTCCACCCCGGCGAGCCTGCGCCGCAGCGCCCCGGCGAGGGGCTGGGCGGCCGGTCCCAGCCGGGCGACCGCGAACCCCACGTCGTGCGGCACCTCCGGCAGCTCCAGGGCCGCCGCCAGGGCGGGCACCGCCCGGACGTCGCCGAGCCGGGCCAGGGCCTTCACCGTGGAGCCGAGCCCCGGCGGACCGCTGGCCCACTCCTTCACCCAGCCCCCGGGATCGGCGGCCAGCCGGGCCGCCAGCGCGTCGGCGGCCGGGGCGGCCAGCGAGAACAGCTCCTCCAGTACGTGGGAGGCGGCATCGGCCAGCCGGGGATCGGGGTCGGCGAGCTGGGCACCGACGAGCGTCACCAGCTCCTCGTACGAACCGCGCCAGGCCCGCATCAGCCCGCCGCTCATCCGTACGGCGTCGATGCGCTGCCAGCGGTCGGGGCTGCGGAGCTGGTCGACGAGGAGAGCCGTACGGTCGCCGACCCGGTCGTCGAGGCCGACGTGCAGGGTGCGCAGCAGATCGGCGGCCCAGGGGGCACCGCGCCCGGCGCTCTCCTGGGCGGAGAGGGCGCGCAACTGGCCCACCAGGGTCGGCGCCGCGACCTGGTCGGTGCGGGGGAGGTCCGTACAGCCGCCGGGGTCGGAGTCCGGGCAACCGACCCGGTCGGCGTCCGCGCAACCGACCGGGGGGTCGGCGTCCGGACAGCTCACGGGGTCGGCGTCGGAGCGGTCGGCCGCCGGGTCTGCGGCCTGGGCTGCGGTCGGCTCCGCCCCGGTGTCCGGCCCCTGCCCCGGCCCCCTTTCCAGGCCGTGCAGGTCGTGCAGGCCGTGCAGGTCGTGCCGCTCGTACCGGCCGCGCTCGTGCTCCGGTGTGCCGCCCGAGGCCTCACGCAGCTCGCGCAGCAGCGCCGACACGACCGGCACCACATCACGGGGCAGCTCGTCGGGCGCACAGCGCGCCAACTGGGCCAGGGCGGCCAGCCGCAGCCCCGGCGCGTGCACCCGGTCCACCAGCCGGGTCAGCCACTCGGCCACCCGCCCGGCCAGCGGGCGGTGGCGCAGGGCGATGCGCCCGGCGGCCTCCACGAGGGCGAGCCGCACCTCCTCGTCGGGCTCCACGGGCAGCCGCTCCCGCAGCAGCGCGAGGACCCGCACGGGGTGCCGGTGCAGCGTGGCGAGGGCCAGCGGGGCGGCCAGCCGCACCCCGGGGTCCTCGTCGGCGATCAGCTCGAAGAAGACCCCCGCGCCCGCGGTGACCGCGGCCGCCGCCATCGCGTAGTTCGCGGCGCCCTCGATCTCGTCCTCGTCGATCTCCGCCTCGTCGTCCTCGTCCAGGTCGAAGCCGCCGATGCTGGTGAGCAGCTCGACGACGCTGCCCCGGTCCTGCACGGCCGGGTCCACGGCGAGCTCGAAGAGGAAGGGGATGCACGCGAGGGTGCAGGCGTAGACATCTCCCTGGTGGTGCACGGCTCCGTACATCCCGTCGAGCGCGCTCTCCCGTTCCGCCGGATCGGCGGAGGCGAGCCCCCGGAGGAGCTCCGGCACGTCGTCGGCGGGCCCGTAGGCATGCTCCATCGAAGCCCAGTCGACCTCATCGATCCCCGAGAACACGCCATCCCCTCCCCACGTCACGGCAGCGTCCCGGAGCGGCACCCGCCACCGGCACACCTGTTCCCACACCCCTGGCGGCACGTTCCGAAGAAAGCGCCTGCGCAGAGTGTGCACCACAGGTCCGACAATCCACCCGCCACTTGTGGCCTTTCCTCATGCCGTGACCAGGTCATGACCCTGTCATGACTGGATGGCGGCAGGAGAAGCTGTGAGCCCTCTGTGAATCGGCGGGGAATCGGCCGGATTCGGCAGGGAATCGGCGTGGAAGCGGCAGGGAATCGGCGTGGAAGCGGCGGGGAAGCGGTGTCGATCGGCGTGGACCGGCGTGGACCGGCGGAGGAATCGGCTGGGCAGCACCGTGGATCAGAGCGAATCAGCGTGAACCGACGGGCAGCGGCCGGGCCCGGTCCGGGTCGAGCAGGGGCCCGAGCAGATCCCCGTACCGCTCCAGCCGTACGGCCATGTCGTCCGCGCGGAAGACCAGCGCCTCCGGTGTCCGGCAGTCCGCGATCTCGTCCCAGGTGAGCGGGGCGGAGACGGTGGGCTCGGCCCGGGCCCGCAGGGTGTAGGGGATGGCGGTGGTCTTCGACGCGGAGTTCTGGCTGAAGTCCACGAAGACCTTCCCCGGCCGCAGGGCGCGCTTCATCCGGTGCAGGGCCAGTTCCGGCAGGGCGCTCTCCGCCTCCACCGCGAGCCCTTTCGCGTACGCCGACACCTCGGCCGACGGCGTCGGCTCCAGCGGGACGAGCAGATGCAGCCCCTTGGAGCCGGACGTCTTCCCGTACGCCGACAGGCCGTCGGAGGCGAGCCGCTCCCGCAGCCACAGCGCCACCGCACAGCACTCCACGACGGTGGCGGGGGCGCCGGGATCCAGGTCGAAGACCATCCGGTCGGCGGTCCCCGGGGCCTGGGCGCGCCACTGCGGGGTGTGGAACTCCACCACCAGGTTGGCCGCCCACATCAGCGCGGGCAGCTCCTGGACCACCACCTGGCGGGCGGCCGGGTCCTCGCTGTGCGGCACGGGGGCGGTGCGCACCCAGTCGGGTGTACCGGGCGGCGGGTTCTTGGTGAAGAAGACCTGCCCCTCCGGCCCGTCCGGATAGCGCAGGAAGGAGAGCGGGCGGTCGCGCAGATGGGGCAGGATCGCGCCCGCCGCCGTGGCCGCGTAGTAGTGCAGCACCTCGCCCTTGGTGGTCCCGGTGGCCGGATACAGCACCTTGTCGAGGTTGCTGAGCGAGAGGCGCCGCCCCTCCACCTCCGTGATCGGCGTCATACGATAAGAGTCACACGAATCGCATGAAAGCCGCCCAGAACATCTGTAACGGCCAAAAGGGGTGAACGGTGAGGTCCATATGGAACGGCGCGATCTCCTTCGGGCTGGTCAGCATCCCGATCAAGCTGGTCAACGCCACCGAGAACCACGCGATCCACTTCCGGCAGATCCACCTCGCCGACGGTGGCCGGATCCGGTACCGCAAGGTCTGTGAGCTGGACGAGGAGGAGGTGTCCGGCGGCGAGATCGGCAAGGCCTACGAGGACGCCGACGGCACGATGATCCCGATCACCGACGAGGATCTCGCCCAGCTCCCGCTGCCCACCGCCAAGACCATCGAGATCGTCGCCTTCGTGCCCGCCGACGAGATCGACCCGCTCCAGATGGACGCGGCGTACTACCTCTCCGCCAACGGGGTCCCGGCGGCCAAGCCGTACACCCTGCTGCGCGAGGCCCTCAAGCGCAGCAACAAGGTGGCCGTCGCCAAGTACGCCCTGCGCGGCCGCGAACGGCTCGGCATGCTCCGGGTCGTGGACGACGTGATCGCGATGCACGGCCTGCTCTGGCCCGACGAGATCCGCGCCCCCGAGGGCGTCGCTCCGGAGACCGACGTCACCGTCCGCGACGCCGAACTCGATCTGGCGGACGCCCTGATGGACACCCTCGGCGAAGTCGACATGGCCGGCCTCCACGACGACTACCGGGAGGCGGTCGAGGCGCTCATCGCCGCGAAGGCCTCCGGCGAGGCGGTGCCCACGGCGACATCCGAGGACTCCGGTGGCGGCAAGGTCATCGACCTGATCGCGGCCCTGGAGAACAGCGTCCGCGCCGCGAAGAAGTCCCGGGGCGAGGGGGAGGGCGACGAGGAAGGAGACATGGCGGACGTCCACCCCATAAAGAAGAAGACGAAGACGGCACAGCGGAAGTCCGCGTCCACGCCCAAATCGACCGGCACGAAGAAGTCCACGGCCTCGACGTCCTCCACGTCTTCCGCCGCCTCCTCGTCCGGCACCGCCAAGAAGAGGACCCAGAAGAAGACCGCGTCCAAGTCGACGTCTTCTTCTGACGCTTCCAAAGGCTCCTCCGGAACGTCCTCGGCGACCTCGGCATCCTCGGCGTCCTCGGCATCCTCGGCGAAGAAGCGGACGTCGTCGTCCGGCGGCCGGAGCACCACGAAGAAGACGGCGGCCTCCTCCCGCAAACGCGCCTCGGCCTGACCCGCTCCGCAGGGGGCTGCCGCGTACCGATCCCCGGCCCCGGCTGCCCTCTGTCGTACGTCCCCCGTACGCTACGGCGCATGAGCGCAGAGGCCCCCTCGGGACGGGTGATCGACGGCCGCTTCACCCTGGTGGAGCGGCTCGGCAGCGGCGGCATGGGCATGGTCTGGCGGGCCCACGACGAGGCCCTCCATCGCGATGTCGCCCTCAAGGAGGTACGGCCCCCGGACCCGGCGCTCGCGGAGTACGACCCCGAGGGTGCCCGCACCCTGCGCGCCCGGGTCCTGCGCGAGGCCCGCGCGCTGGCCCGCCTCGACCACCCGAACGTGGTCACCGTCCACCACATCGTCGACCCCGGCGAGGATGGCTACCCCTGGATCGTGATGGAGCTGGTGGCCGGCTCCTCCCTCCAGGACCGGCTGGCCGAAGGGCCCATGGACCCGGCCGACGCCGCCGAACTGGGGCGCGGCATCCTCTCCGCCCTGAACGCCGCCCACGCCTCCGGTATCCAGCACCGTGACGTCAAGCCCGCCAACGTCCTGCTGCGCACCGACGGCCGCCCGGTCCTCACGGACTTCGGCATCGCCGCGATCCGCGAGTCGACGAGCCTCACGATGACGGGCGCCCTCATCGGCTCGCCCGACTACATAGCCCCCGAGCGCATCCGGGGCACCGAGGGCGATCCGTCCTCGGACCTCTGGTCGCTCGGCATGATGCTGTACGTCGCCGTCGAGGGCCACCACCCGCTGCGCAAGGCCACCACGCTGGCCACCCTGGCGGCGGTGCTCGACGAGGAGGTCCCCCCGCCGGTACGGGCCGGAGCGCTGACGCCCGTCCTGACCGCACTCCTGACCCGGGACATCCCGGCCCGCCCGGACGCCGCGACCCTGGACCGGATGCTGGCGGAGGCGGCGAGGCCGGCGGCCACTCCCGCACAGCCCACTCCGGCACAGCCCACCCCCGTACAGCCCACTCCCGTACAGCCCACCCCCGACCCCAGGAGCGCGTACGGCTCGCCCCCGCCCACCGACACGCCTCCCTCGCCGTCCCCCGCGCAGCCGGCCCACCCACCGACCAGTTTCGGCCACCCGTCGGCCTTCCCGACCCCGGTCGACGCATCACGCAACCCATACGCGAACAACCCGTACGCATCCCCCGCCACGCCCCCGACGGCATCCCCGGCCACGGTCCCGACCACCTCCCCGACGGTCACCGACGACGAGGAGCGCAGACACCGCCTCCTGCGCCGGACCCGGGTGATCAGCACGCTGGGGACCATCGTCTCGGCGGCGGTGCTGGTGGGCGTCTTCTGGATGATCGACCCGTCGTACTTCAGAGGCGGCAGCGACGACAGCGCGAAGGGGAGCGACCGCCCCGACACCACGGCCAGCGCCCCCGCGAACGACCGCAGCGCCTCACCGCCCACCGCCGGGGGCCGACCGGTCGTGGACGACGAGAAGCCCGGGACGGACGGCGACGACGACGGCGACAGCGACGGCGACGACGGGGCGGAGGCCGCCACCGACCTCCTCACCCCGGACGGGGCACGGCAGGCCATCGCCGCGCTGAAGCCCCTGATGGGCGGGACGAAGGTCACCGACTTCACCCTCTACGACAAGCACGCCTCCGCCCAGGCACCGCTGAAGTCCAACTCCCGCCTCTACGACCGGTTCAGCTACCGGGACGGGCAGGCCAAGAACGACGACATGGGCGGCACGCTCATGTCCGGCGACCAGCCGGTCGACCTGGACTCCGTCGACTGGGATGCCCTGCCCGCCCTGCTCAAGGCGGCCAGGACGACCCTCAACGTCACGCAGCCGGAGAGCAGTTACGTGATCGTGGACCCGTCGTCACCCTTCCACGGCGACCGCCCGGTGCTGCGCGTCTACGTCTCCGACAAGTACGGCGGCGCCTTCCTCACCGCGGACCTGGACGGACGGGTCATCGAGAAGAGCCCGCGCGAGAAGGGCTGAGCGAGGCGGGCTTGACGAGGTCGGACAGGTCGGGCAGACGGGGTATACCCGGCAGGCCGGGCTCCAGCAGGCTGCGCTCGACGACATAGGTGCAGCTCGTGTACGTGTACCCGGGCTGGACCTTCGACCCCGCCGCGTAACTGTCCACCCGGGACGACGCGCCCGTACCGTGCTTGTAGAGGAAGTGGTAGTCGCCCGCGGGCAGTTGGAGGCGCGCCTTCGGGTAGTTCCGGCCGCTGGCCTTGCAGGCGAGCCGGGGACCGGCCGACGCGCTGTAGCGCTTGCAGTCGCCGCAGGGCTTCAGCGTGACGGTGCCGGTGACCGGGCCGGTGTAGAGCACCTCGACCGCGTTGGGCGCGTCGTTGCTGATGACGAGCTCCATCCGGGGCCCACCGGGGTTGCCCGAGGGCGGCAGCCGCTTGCCCGCCGCAGGCCGGTGGCCGGCTATCTCGGCGGCGGTGGCGATCTTCCGGGCCTGCGCGGCCCGCCCGTCGCTCTTGTAGGACCGGGCGAAACTGTCCAGCGTCAGCCGGGCCTGGTGGAACTTCTCCTCCTTGAACTGGGCGACCCCGCAGGCGTACTCCCCGTCCTGGATCCCCTTGCCCGCCCTGGTGCTCAGCCCCGGCACGTGCTCGGCGGGGAGGGCGGTGACCGTCGTACGGAGGTCGCGCAGGGCCTCGGTGGCCGCACAGGGCTCGCCGCCCTTCACCTCCGCCACCTGACCGTCGATCCGGCCGCCGATCGCCGGGGCCACCTGCCGAGCGGGCGCGGACTCGGGGAACGTACGCAACAGCTCACCGAACTCCGAGGAGCCCCCGCCGGTCCTGCCCAGGCGCGAGACCCCGCACCCGTAGAGCGATTCGGCGAGCGGTTCGTCGGGCCAGGCGGCGAGCTCGCCCAGCAACTCCCTGTCCACCGAGCCCGGCAGACCCCGCAGATACGTCAGCGGCTCGACGGCCTTGCAGTGCTGCTTCTCGGTGTACGGAGCCGAGACCGCGTCGTAGTACGCCTTCAGCCGGTCCGGGAGGAGCTTGGCCGCCCGGGAGTCCGGGTGGTCCTTGCCGAGCGTGCCGTAGATGCCGAGCGCCCTCTCGTACTGGGCCTTCGCCGTCCCGAACGGCTGCGGCGACGCGGCGGCCACCCTCCGGTCCCCGTCCTCCAGCCGATCCAGCAGCATCTGCTCCCGGGCCTCGTCCCGCGCGGCCCCGTACGCCACCACCCCACCGGCCGGCGCGGCCAGCAGCACGACCCCCAGCCCGGCCGCCACCACCGGCCGCCACGACCCGCCGACGGCCGACCGCAGAGCGATCCGGGCCCCGTCGGCGGCGGCGAGCACGAGCAGGAAGAGATATACGGCGACCACGCGCGCGGGCACCCCGTCCGGATCGGCGGGCAACGCCACGAACAGCAGCACCCCCGTAGCGACCCAACACGCAATGGCCCGCCCCCAGCGCCCCAACAGGGCGTAACCGATCCCCAGCCCACTCAGATTGAGCACCCCGGCCGCAACGGCCCGCAACCCGGCCCCGGGAGGCGGCGGCCCGACGTCCGGCGCACCGGAGGGAGGCGGGGGAGGCCCGAACGAGGGCGGGCCGGAGGGCGGCGGTCCGGCATCCGGCGGCCCTGATGGCCCTGAGGGCGGCGGCGGGGGAGGCCCGAAGGAGGGCGGCTCCGAGGGCGGAGGCGGAACAGCCGCACCGAACCCGTACCGGTCACTGGACTCCATAACGGCCCCCCGCCGTCGCCCCTCACAAGTCCCCGTCACTCTGCCCGGTTCCGTCACGTTTCACGCACGGCCGGGGCCACGGCCTTCACATCCGAGGAGCCCCGACGGCACCGGCCGACACCGGCCCAGGTGAAAGCCCCGAGTCCCGTGGCGCGTCAGGGCAGTTCGCGGAGGAAGGCCAGGAGCGAGGCGGTCAGAGTGGCCGGGGCGTCCAGCGGCACGAGGTGCCCGGCGTCCGGGATCACGGTGAGGGAGGCACCCGGAACGAGGGAGGCCAGCTCATGGGCCTTGGCCACCGGGATCCAGGTGTCCTCCGCGCCCCAGCAGACGGCGACCGGGAGTTCGAGCTCCGGGTACAGACCCTGTACCTCGTCGGTGTACCGCTGATCGGCCTGGGCGATCTGCCGGTAGAAGGCGGCCTGGCCCGCCTCGTCCGACCAGGGGACGACCAGCCGGTCGGCCACATCGGACCGCAGCCCGGGAAAGCTCGCCGAGCCCACGTACTCCCGGACCAGCGCGCGGTGCAGGGCGGGCGGCAACTGTTCGAAGACCTCGCTGTTGCGCCCCACCAGCCGGAAGAACGGCGAACCCCAGGGAGCCAGGGCGACGGGATCGACCAGGGCCAGCCCGCGGTAGGCGGCCCCGTGCAGCAGATGGGCCCGCAGAGCGACGGCGCCGCCGAAGTCATGGGCGATCACGGCCGGGTCCGCCAGCCCCCAGTGGCCCAGCAACTGCGTGAAGACCCGGCCCTGCGCGTCCAGGGAGACGTCCTGCCCCTGGGTCTTCGCCGAGGCGCCGTACCCCGGCATGTCCCAGACGAACACCCGGTACTGCTGCGCCAGGGCCTGGGCCACCTCCCGCCAGACGAAGGAGGAGAACGGCGTCCCGTGCAGCAGCACGACGGGCTCCCCGCCCCCGGGCCCCAGCCGGTCCCAGCGGACCGTGCCGGAGGTACTGGAAAAGCTCTCGCGCAACTGCCAGTCGGTCATGTCCCTGCTTCCTTTCCGGATTCGAACCTGTGCACCCGGCTGCGGAGGCCGCCTTTGCCTGTTTTCATGTCGGTTTCAATGTGACCGCCCAGAAGGCGGGTTTCTCATTCGGTGCGGGTTGGGATGTGAGCCGAAAGCGTCGGCGATGTCTGACGCGACTGATGGGTGAGAAGGCCTGTGACCGCAGGACCGGCAGAGCGGTCCAGCCCTGGTGTGCGGATTCCTGGCGCTGCGGTGGAGCGGCCGTCGACCCAACCACAGCAGATTCCGGCCGCTGCCGGGCCCGAATGCGGCAGAATGCCGGTCGGCGAGGTGAGACACGGGAAAGGAACGCGCGTGCATGTGCAGGAGATGACGTTCAGCAAACTGGCCTACGGCGAGGCACAGTTCCAATCCCCACTGTATCAACTTCCCGTACCTGACAGCGTGACGAGCTAAGTCAGTTGTGGGATGACCTGCTCGAACTCGTCGAGGACGAACGGGCGGGAGGAGAGGGCGGCCCGCGCCACGACCTGATTCTGGGCAACGGCTACCAGGACCGGAACGACCGCTGGGCACGGTCTCTGTTCTTCGTCCCGGCCTCCCGTACCCGGGACGTGCTCGTCGTCACCTGGCACGGTGAACCAAGCCGGTTTCTTGCTCCGCTTCTCGGGGGCAGCGTCTCTGCCCCAGGTAGGCAGCTTGTCTGGGGCTGTGTCAGTGGTGCTGTCCCGCGCGTGCCCGGTGGAGCGGAAATACCCTACGTGTCACCACTTCTGAGCTTCAGATACTGCGTCGTGCCGAGGCGGCTGGTGCGGCGTAGTGGCTGAGCTCCATGCGCTGACGGTCGGCTGCGGCTGGGGGCTGACGGGTTCAGGTCCCACCCGCGCTCGGTTGCGACGAGCTCCGAAACAGCTTCACTCGCCCCGGGCGGTCCCATACCTCAGGAGTCTGCTGTCATGATCCCTCCCAAGCCCGCCGACAAGCCCACGCTTCCTGCCGCTCCTGCCGCTCCTGCCGTCGTATCCGCCGGAACCAGGGTGTCTCGTCGCGTCGCTGCACTGGCGGCCGCCTGGACGGTGGCGGTTGCTGGGGTGTCCTCCGGTGCCACCGTCGCCATCATGGGTGGCGGCGGCCAAAACTCGCGGAGCGAAGCGTACTGAGATTTGTGGGGCGACGAGGTGGATGGTGGGCGGGGCCGCGATGAGTAAATGCGTGACCTACCCGGGTGTGGGCGCCGCCTGCTGGGTGGCCTGCGGCGCCCCACATTCCTACACCTTGACGATCTGCATCAGGTCGCCGTAGCTGGTGACGACGCCGTAGGTCACGTCCTTGCCGTTCTTCTCGTTCAACGAGGCGAAGAACTTGCGGGCGCACTGGATCTTGGCATCCTCGATTCCCTTCAACTGCATGGACTCGAGAGAACCCTTGGTCTCCGCGACGAAGTACATGCGCTTGGCGCTGCCATCGGCAAATGCGATCGCCCAGTCGGGGTTGTAGCTCCCGACCGGGGTCGGGATGGAGAAGCCCCGGGGGAGCTTCGCGTACACCACGACCTCGGTGCTGGCCTCCAGCTCGGAAACAAACTCACGTTCGATATTTGAGTCGGTGACGATGTAGTCGTAGATGTGCTTGGAGAGCTTTGCGTCGCTGCTCTTCAAGACCTGCTTCGTCTGGTTCGCCGTGAAGATCGCCGAGTCGAAGCGGTCTTCCAGAATGTCGTACGTGAGGTGTTCGACGATGACGGTCGCCTTCTGCTCGTTGATGAGCCGGGCAGCTTCGGCGAGGAACTGCTCAGGATTGAGCCGGAACTTCGCGAACGTACCTGGCGCGACCGCACGCAGGATCGCCGCAGCCGCGCGCCGGGTGAGCTGTGTACGGGCGGTGATGTCACCCAGCAGGTCGTATTTCACCTGTGAGCCTGCAGTCGCTGTCTCGTTGTGAGTCTCTGTGCTGGTGACGGCGAACCCCGTGCCGCTGGCCAGCTGGTCGGCTTCGAGCCGTTCGCTCTGTCGGCCAGCCTGTACGACGTACTGCGTCGGAGCGACGTGGAGATGCTGGTCGAGCGCGGCGACGCACTTACGGATCAGCTCCTGGGAGTCGAACTCGACCTGGTAGACGGCCTTGTGGTTGATCCGGCTCCAGAGTTCCTGGAACTCCCGCTTCTCGAAGTTTGCTTTGTTGAGAGGGATCTTCTTCGGCTTGCGGTCGTCCTGCGGCTCCGGCAGGGCGAGGTCCAGCGTGTCGACGAGCGGCACAATGGACTTGATGAGCGGTTTGAGCAGCTCGGAGGTTGGCTCGGCGAGGGTGCCGGCGTCCCTCGACTCCTTGTAGGCAGCGGAGAGAGTGTCGTCCTCGTTGAGGTAGTCATTCCTTACGAGGTACTTGTACGTCGCCTGCGCGAGCGCCTCATCGACCACTCGCTCGCCATCTGAGGTCTGGATGGTCTTGCCCGTGAAGAACTTCACGCTCGCCTTGCGCGGACGTGCAGTCAAGGACTCAGAGATCTCCTTCTGGAGCCCGGCGACGAAGTTCGAGTAGGACTCGTCGGTTACGACGGTCAGCTCGTTGATGTCGTGCACGGTGACCGGGTTGTCCATCCGCTCGCCGTACTGGTCGACCGACAGCCGCAGACCGCGACCGATCTCCTGGCGGCGCGAGACGGTGTTGTCGCTCTTCTTGAGCATCCCCATCACGAACACATTGGGGTTGTCCCAGCCCTCCCGCAGCGCCGAGTGGGAGAAGAGGAACCGCACGGGTTCGTCGAAGGACAGCAGGCGTTCTTTGTCCTTGAGGATCAGATCGTATGCGTCGGAGTCGGTGGACTGCCCCTTCTCCTCGCCGCGGGCACTGATCTTGCCGTCGACCTGCCGCTTGGACTTCTTGTCGATGGAGAAGTAGCCCTCGTGCACGGCCCGGACCTTGTCGCGGCGCAGGTAATGCCGGTACGTGGCGTCGGCCTCGTCGAGCTCCAATTCACCGAGCACCTCGTCGCGGATCGCCGCGTACTCCTCCTCGAACATCCGGGCGTAGTCGCCGAGGGTGTCCTCACGGTCGTAGTCGCGGTACTTCGCGACCTCGTCGATGAAGAACAGCGAGAGCACCTTGATGCCCTGGCTGAACAGTTCGCGCTCCTTGTCGATGTGGGCACGGACGACCTCACGGATCTGGATGCGCCGCTTCGTCTCCTCGGTCACATCGAGGTCGGCCAGCTGGCCGGCAGAGACGACGTCGCCGTTGCTCAGCTCGATGACGTCGCGGGTGGCGTCGATCTCCGTGATGAAGAGGCCCTTGTACGCCTCGAGCCCGCTGGAGATGTCGTGCAGGTTGGCACCCAGGTCAAGCCGCTTTACCTGGCGCTTGATTGCCCCGCTCTTCGTTTGCACCTCGATCTCGACCCGAGCACGGGGCTTCGCACCCTTGGCGATCTCGATCGCTTCGAGATACAGGTACGCGCTGGATCCGGCGAGTCCCTTGACCGTAATGCCGCGGACGGCGATCTTCTTGACCAGCTTCTGGTTGTACGCGTCCACCGCGTCGAGACGGTGCACCTTGGTGTGCTCGACCTTGTGGGTCGCCGAGTACCGCAGCACCATCAAGCCTTTGAATCTCGACAGAGCTTCGAGGGACTTCGCAGCACCGATCTTCTGTGGTTCGTCGATGATCACGACAGGCCGGTTCGCGCTGATCACATCGATCGGGCGGCGCGACTGGAAGTCATCCAACTCGTCGTAGATGCGACGGTTGTCTCTTCCCGTGGCGTTGAACGCCTGGATATTGATGATCATCACCTGCACGCCGGCATCAGAGCTGAACCTCTCCAGCTCGTGCAGCTTCGACGAGTTGTAGATGAACGAACGCGGCTTGGTCCCGAAATGCTGCTGGAAGTGCTCCGCCGTCACGTCGAACGTCTTCTTCACGCCCTCGCGGATCGCTACCGAGGGAACAACGATGATGTACTTCGACCATCCGTAGCGCTTGTGCATCTCCATGATGGTCTTGATGTAGACATAGGTCTTTCCTGTGCCTGTCTCCATCTCGACGTCAATATTCGGAGCGCCGGGTGCCGCTTTGCTGTCCACCAACTTGGCGGACAGCGGCAGATTCCGGGAACGCTGCACCCCGTGCACGTTGTTCAGCAACTGAGCACCGGTGAGCATGATGTCGGCGTTCCGCAGACCCGAATCCGGTGTCTGGTCTGCCTCGTTCAGCGTGGGGTGCGAGCGAAAACCCGACTTTCCGGGGTCGATTCGGTAGGGGATGCCGTCGTGCTTGGGCTGCCCAGTGAATACCTTGACCACGGATTCGACGGCGTCGGTCTGGTACTGCTGGGTCTTGAACTGAAGTTTCATCCGGATCAAATCGCCTTCACGTCTGTAGTCGGCGAGAGCTCACGGAAGATTTGCTCAGCGTTAATACGGGCAGCATCCGAGTCAAAGCCGGAGTCGCGGAAGACCGCGCGTAGCGGCTCTCGCTTGGCAAGCAACCGTACGAGATCGGGGCTCACGTTGTCATCGAAGCAGGCAATCAGGACATCGTCCTCCACCACAAAGACCTCGTAGCCTTCGACCCTCTCGACAGCGATCGGTGTGGAGATCTCCAGACCCCAGTTCAGCAGGACTTGGAAAAGTAGGTCCTCGCCGGACCGCCCAGGCTTGATGCTGTGCTCCAGCTCGTCCAGCTGGAGTTGGTCGGTGTCGTCAGGTGAGCGCAGAACGTCTGCCATGTTGGAAGAGTCGATGCGGAGCGTCCTGAAACCGATATCGAGACGGTCTCCAGCCGTGTCCGTCTCCTCGCGGAGCTTCAGGCCTGCCTGCCGAATCCGTTCGCGAGCAATCTGCCCGATCTGAGTGAAGCCGGCCTCACGGGCACCGGACTTCTCCGGCGTCTCCTCGTCGAGTTGAACCACGATGAAACGCCGAGACCCGCCGTCGATCGAGTTCAGGTGCATCACTGCATGCGCGGCGGAGCCGGACCCCGCGAAGAAGTCCATGACCAGGGCATCCCGGTCCGATCCCGTCACGACGTCGAACCACCTCGCCAGGACGTACTCATCCTTGGGGTACTCGAAGACGCCAGGTCCGATCAGGCGCGCCAGACGTTGCGAAGCAGTCGTTCGGATCTGAGTGAAGACCGACTCGGCGACTTGAACATCCAGCTCTTGGAGAAAGGTCTTCCCCCGCGGAATCTTCTTCTCGTCCTGCCCGAACTCGACTAGGCCGGCTTCGATCTCCTCCTTGAGCCTGGCTTCGGTGAACCTCCACCCAGTGCTAGGGATCGAGACCGGCTTGCCCGTGACCGGGTGGAGCACCTCGAAACGCGGTCCGCCCCCTCCCGGCCAACCGAGGTCCTTGTCCGCGTTGTAGATGCGGCCGGTGTCGTCGATGTTCTTGAAACGTGTTACGGAGGCAGTAATGTCCGACTGCTTTGAGAGCCATGCACGGTAGATGGACGTTGCTGCCACGGCATCGTGACCGCTCTCGGTCCATGCCTCGCGCCCTGCGGCCAATGCCTCGTCGACACCGGTCTTTCGCTCTCGCCATCGAACCCCGAGCTCCTGAAGGCGTGCCTCGTTTCGCGCGTAGATCAGCAAGTAGTCATGTCCGACCGAGACGTAGCGAGAGTCGTTTTTGCGACCCCCCTGCCAAACGACGGTCGCAATGTAATTCCGTTCACCGAACGCCAGATTGGCGACCTCGCGCAAATTCGCCATTTCGGTGTCGTCGATCGACATGATCAGGACCCCGTCGTCGGCCAGCAGGTTTCGTGCGAGTACCAGCCGCGGATAGATCATGCTGAGCCAGTCAGAGTGAAATCTTCCATTGGACTCCGGGTTCACGTGGAGACGAGCGCCCGCGTCGTCGGTCTGACCGGACCGCCGCAAATACGTGCTCGTCGACTCCGCGAACTCGTCGCGGTACACGAAGTCGTTTCCGGTGTTGTAAGGAGGGTCGATGTAGATGACCTTGACTTTGCCGAGGTAAGACTCTTGGAGTAGCTTCAGCGCATCGAGGTTGTCACCCTCGATGAAGAGATTTTTCGTGCTGTCGAAGTCCACCGACTCCTCGCGAAGGGGACGCAGCGTCTTCGCGATCGGTTTGTTGGCGGCGAACGCCGCTGCCCGCTTGCCTGGCCAGTTGAGCTGATAGCGCTCCTTCGGGCCCTCGACTACATGGTCCGAGAGCTCCTGGCGCAGGAGGTCGAAGTCGATGGCCCGCTTGGGGTTGCCGTCAGCGTCGAGAGTCTCGGTGACGACGGTCGGGAACAGCTCGGCGAGCTTGTCGATGTTGGAGTCGGTGAGATCGGACGACGTCATACGCAGTTTCTCCATGGGTTACCTCTGCTGTTCCAGTTCGGCTTGCTTGGTCTTCAATGCTCGGTGCAGCTCTACCTTGCGGTTGAACTGTTGTTCCGTGCGGAGCTTGCGCTCCAGCGTGGCTATCTCACGTTCCAGCCTCTGCATGGCTTCCATTCTGGCCGCCACCACCGACACGTCCTCGCCCGGCCGCACCGTCACGGGTGCCAGCGGCTCCAGGAGCGCCGTGTACAGAGCGGGGAGGGTGATTGCGGTGGGGAGGGGGTGCCGTTTCGTTCCGGCAGGCTGCCAGCTGGTCGAGTAGTAGGTACTCACTTTCTGGGCGCCGGTGGAAGCCCGCTTGTGCGCGGCTGCCATTCGTACGCTTCGGTCGCCGCCGCAGGTGATCTCGAAGATGACGGGTGTCCGAACGGCCTTGTCGATCGCGGTCAGCACCGGCTCGGAGACGTCATCGTTCTTGGCCTCGATCTGGAAGATCTGCACTTCGGGGATGGCGGCGTCGCCGGTGAGGTTGATCGTTGCCTCGGCGAGCTTGTAGGCCCAGGTGATGCGCTGGACCTCGGCTACGAACTTCTCCCGCACGGGAGGGGGGACGGTGCCGTGCTCGTAGAACTTCTCTTTGGGTACCCGCCTGTCGAACCTGGCGGCCGACGGCCACTGGTAGAGCACGTCCACGGTGGGATCAGGCATCGGCCACCACCGTCTCGGCGGGGTCAACGACGGCGATGAAGGCGATGAGCTCGAAGTCGTCGAGGCCGGCGATGGCTTGTGTGAGGGCGGTGGTGTGTCCAGCCGTGAACAGGCTGTCGATGTCCCGCTCCTCGGTGATGTCGATCATTGAATGGATCGCGTCGGTGAGCAGTTCGGAGTACTTTCCCATGTCCGCGCCCTCGCGGGTGGCGGAGTTGAAGGAATGGACGACGTCGGTGATGGGTTCGTCGTGGGGGCGGCAGCCTGCGCGGAGGAGATCGAGGAGGTGCTTGGCCTCGGTGTGGTCGGCGATGACGTTGCCGTCGTTGTCCAGGTAGACGAGGTAGTGGGGGTGGAGCCGGTTGCCGCGGTTGATGTCGTTGTTGGTGTTCACGTTGCGCAGAGCGAAGATCGCGCCGGGCTTCAGGCCCTTGGACGGGTCCGCGGGGACGACGGCGTGGAGGCCCTTGGGCGTGGTGGCGAGGTCGCCGTGCTCCTTGATGTAGCCGAGTAGGTCCATTCGGAAGTCGTTCAGGCCGAGGTCGGTGATGGAGATCCCGGTCCGGACGTCTTCGAGCTCGATGACCTCGTCCTGGAGCTTGCGGAGTTGTTCCTTGCGGAACGCGGCATCGTTGCTCTCCAGGGTGAGGACATTGTCGTCGGCAGTGCTCGACAGGTCGGCGATGACCATGCGGTTCTCGACGCGCTCCTTGAGGTTGATGTACTCGTCGAGGGAGATGTCGGGCCAGAAATTTACCAACTGGATCTGTGTGTTGGTGGAGCCGATACGGTCGATGCGGCCGAAGCGCTGGATGATCCGGACCGGGTTCCAGTGGATGTCGTAGTTGACCAGGTAGTCGCAGTCCTGGAGGTTCTGGCCCTCGCTGATGACGTCGGTGCCGATGAGGACGTCCAGCTCGCGAGTCTCGCCTGGCATGGTGAGGTCACGCTGCTTCGAGTGCGGCGAGAACAGCGACATCACCTGCTGGAAGTCGAGTCCCGTGCCGAGCGTCGTCTTCGAGGCGGTCCCTCCGCCCGTGATGAGTGCGGTATCCAGGCCGGCCTTGGCGAGAGCGGGGGCGAGTTCGCGGTAGAGATAGCTGGCAGTGTCGGCGAACGCGGAGAAAACCAGTACTTTGCGATTACCCGGATTGATGGGGTAGGTGGCCTTCTCCGCGATGAGGCGCTTGAGGGCCTGGAGCTTGAGGTCGTGCTCGGGGGTGACCTTGCGCATCTCGTGGAGCAATCCGCTTAGGATGTCGCGGTCGATGTGCAAGTCCCTCTGCCATGACTCGGTGTCGATGTCGGCGAGGTCGATTTTGATCTTCTCTCCGAAGGAGAGAGCCTCGATATTCGCCTCCTCCTCAGAGTCCATGTCCTGGGCGAGGCCTGTCAGGTCGGCAACCCATTCTGTGAGGGAGCCGTTGTGGGAGTCAATGGTGCCCAGCGTCCGTCCGACACCGACCTCCATCTTCTCGACGGTCAGCCGGAACGCGTCGACTGAACTCTCCAGGCGCTTTAGGAGGTTCACCGTCATGAGCTTCTTGAGGCCCTGCTCCCGGCCGCGTTGGCCGAGGTTGGACCGGGCGTTGCCGGTCGTGACGTTGTAGAGATCTTCGTACTTGGCGAGCCGGCTGGGGAACACGTACGCCAGCGGTGTGTAGACGGCGAGGGTGAGCGCCTGGAGCTGCTCGAAGATGTCGTTGAAGCCCGTCACGTCGGGAAGGTCGGTCAGCGGCTCCTGGATGGACTTCGGTGTCATCCGCTTGGGGAACACACCTATCTCGGTGGTGTCGTAAAACGCTTGGATGTGCTTCCGGGAGCGGGCGATCGTCACGGAGTCGAGGAGTTCGAAGAAGTCGAAGTCAAGCATATGGAGGATGCGGTCTGCAGTGCGCTCCTCTGGAGTCAGCTTCGACCACTCGTTGAACACGCGCTGGGCATCGCTGAAGACCTTCTCGACCGTGGTGGAGAGGTTCAGGTGCTGAGCGAGGTTCTCCGATTCCCCCTCGTAGGCGAGCTGGAGCTGATTTTTGAGGTCGTTGAATCGGTTGTTCACCGGGGTTGCCGACAGCATCAGAACCTTCGTCTTCACTCCCTCGCGAAGGACCCGCCGCATGAGTCGCTGGTAGCGCGACTCCCTTTCCTCGGCATAGTCGGCGTTTCGGAAGTTGTGCGACTCGTCGATGACGACCAGGTCGTAGTTGCCCCAGTTGATCCGGTCCAGCCTGAGGCCGAGGGACTCGCCGCGGGTGCGGGACAGGTCGGTGTGGGCGAGGACGTCGTAGTTGAACCGGTCGAACGCGAAGATGTTTGTCGTGAGGTTCGCGTTGTAGTTGGTCCAGTTTTCCGCGAGCTTCTTCGGGCACAGCACCAGTACCGACTTGTTGCGCAGCTCGTAGTACTTGATCACGGCGAGCGCGGTGAAGGTCTTCCCGAGGCCCACACTGTCGGCGAGGATGCAGCCGTTGTAGGTTTCCAGCTTGTTGATGATTCCCGTCGCCGCGTCGTGCTGGAAGTTGTAGAGGCTGTTCCAGATTTTCGTGTCCTGGTAGCCCGTGCGGTCGTTCGGGAGGACGTCCTCGTTGATCTCTTCGAGGAACTCGGCGAACAGGTTGTAGAGGATCAGGAAGTAGATGCGTGCCGGCGAGTTCTCCGCGTACACGCTGGCGATGTGGTCGTGGACCGTGTCGGTGACGTCGTCAAGCTGCTCGGGGTTGTGCCAGATCTGGTCGAACAGGTCGAGGAAGTTGCGGGCCTCCTGAGCACCCTCGAACTTCGTCACCATGTTCGACACGGCGGGTCCCCGCTCGTAGCCGAGGTCGGCGGTCGTGAACCCCTGGATCGGGAAGTAGGCCGCGCTGTCGTCGACCGCGGCGAGGGGCTGCATCGGGTTGCCGGTGGCATTCGACCGGAACGTGACCTTGCGGCGGACCCAGTCGGCGCACTCCTTCGCGATTGCCCGCTGGGTGAGCTTGTTGCGTAGCCGGATCTCGAACTCCGAACCGTACAGGCTCGACTCCGCCTGCCCGGCGGGGATGAAGAACTCCCGGCGCTCCTTGCGGAGCTTGTCCGTAACCTGCTCCGTCACGAACGAGGGTGAGGTGAAGATGAACTCAAGCTCACTGACGTGCTCCAGCTCTTTACGCAGGGCCTCGAACGCGAAGATCGAGAAAGTCGACGCGGCAATGCGCACCTTGGAGCCGCGTCTGATCTCGGATCTGAGGTCGTCTCCGAGCAGGGAAGTAACGTTATTGATCATTTCCATGGTTGGCCCTCCGCCGTCCCTTGGCCAGGGTGGGCGGCACCGACGCTGCCCACCCACACGTTGACCTTGCTGGCCTGGAACTTCAATAGGCGGCCGACCTTGTGGGCAGGCATGCTCTTCGCCGCGATCCAGGCATAGATGGTGTCCTTGGTGATGCTGAGGTACGCCGCGCTGTCGTCAGCGGACAGCCATTCCTCGGGTACGCCGGTCTTCCCTCCATTGTGCGTGCCTCTTGTGGGGTCAAGTTATTTATGGTAAGGGGCTGGGTTCTGTTTCTCTGGGCGGGGTTGGATGGTAGGGGGTGGGTTGACTTGTAGATCATGCTGAACGGCTATCCGGCGACCGTACGGGATGGCTCTGACAAGGAGGGATTTCCGGCAGGTCGGGGGCATGTGAGGTCTCGCAGATCTCCGTTCGGGCCACGAGGGCTTCGAGGTGTGCCGTGAAACTGTCGAGGACGGCTTCGCCCTTGGCGGGGGGATAGGGGGCGGTGCCGTGGAGGAGGTGTCCGCGGGGGCCGCTGTCGTGGTCGGCGCCGTCGTGAACGAGGTCGGCGGTGTGGCTCGCTACTGGCTCGTGCGTCACTGGAGCTGTGAGTTCCCGGCGACCGCCCGCCGACCAATACCGTGGGCTTGACGACACGTTCGAGATCGAGCGTCCATGGTTGTCGTGGAGTACGTCATCATCGGCGGCGATGATGCTCACGCCTTGGCTCAACGCCAAGGGGCCTTGATCCGCGAGATGTTGGAATGGCTGCACGCCATGGCAGCACCTCGGCGAACACCTGCTGGAGCTCTCGTGGGACGGCTCCATCGAGCACACCACCCCTGCGGCTGGAACGTAGGGAAACCGCCGTGCGGCTACCTCACCGAAAGAGTCCCGCACCCGGTTCCAGCCCGCCGAGCTGAAGACCGTATGAAACACCGGCTTACCCCGACCCCTCCCAGGCCCCGGCAGTCCCCCACATCTTCCAGCTCCGAGGCCTCGACAAGCTCGGCCCTGACCGGGGAGCCTTTCTCCGTAGGGCCCTCGAAGCCGTCCTGCGAGCTGATGAAGCCCGCCGCCGACCCGACCAGCGACGCTGCCCTGTCTCGACGTGGATCTCGCGCTGGTGCCGGAAGAGGTGCAGCGACGCCTCTGCACCGCATTCAGCCTCGGAGCCCGCTACAGCCGTCCCCGCGAAGAGCTCGTGCTACGGGTGATGATCCCGGCGCTCATGGCACAAAAAAATCGGGTGTCCGTACCGAAGTACGGACACCCGATCTTGACACTTGTAAGGAGCGAACGGGAGAAAATCCAGCCCCGTTCCATCCTCTAAGTGCCCCCGGCAGGATTCGAACCTGCGCACCCGGCTCCGGAGGCCGATGCTCTATCCCCTGAGCTACGGGGGCGTATCGCGGTGTTGCTCTGCGACGGGTGAAACACTACCAGCTCCGACGGGGTGTCCGTGAACGGGTATTTCCGTCGCGTCAGCCCCGTCCCCCGTCCGGGGCGGAAGTGGGGAAACGCCGGACGCGGTCGCCGGGGCCGACCTACTCTCGAAGGGTGTCAGGGGTGTACGGCCGCGTGCTTGTTGTCGACGACAACAAGGTCATCCGGCAGTTGATCAGGGTCAACCTTGAGCTGGAGGGCTTCGAGGTCGTGACCGCGGCCGACGGTGTCGAGTGCCTGGACCTGGTCCACCGGGTCCGCCCCGATGTGATCACCCTCGACGTGATGATGCCCCGCCTCGACGGCCTGGAGACCGCGTCCGGACTGCGCTCGGACCCCCGCACCCGTCATGTGCCCATCGCCGTGATCAGTGCCTGTACGCCCTACGAGGTGGACGCGGGGGTGGCGGCCGGGGTCGACGCGTTCCTCGCGAAGCCGTTCGAGCCGAGCGAGCTGGTGCGGATGGTGCGTCGGCTGGCCGGCGGCGGGGAGCGGCCCACGGCCGACGGATGGAGCGGCGTGGGGCGGGCGGGGACCGCCACCGGCTGACCGGATGGCGAAACCGGGTCGCGGAGTGCCCCTCTTCCTCCCCTACGCTTGTCCCGTGACCCCCGCCGATCTCTCCCGGACCGTGCTGCATGCCGTGCGCCGCGCGGTCGACGAGAACGCCCTGCGCGCGCCTGTGCCCGCGCGCGTGCGGGTGGAGAGGACCCGGCCCGGAGGCAGCGGCGACTACGCCTGCGCGGTCGCGCTCCAGCTCGCCGGCCCCGCCGGGCTGCCCGCCCTGGAGGTCGCCCGGATCCTGCGCGAACGGGTCGCCGCCGAGCCCGGGATCGGGCCGGTCGAGATCACCGGGCCCGGGTTCCTGAGCTTCACGCTGGACGCACCCGCCGACCGTGATCGGGCTGTTCTCGACGCCGTACGGGAACGGGGGGTCGCGTACGGACACGGGGACGCGCTCCGGGGCGAGACCTTCCGGTTGCACCATGCGCGGGAGGTGCGCGCAGCCGTCACCGCCGATGCCGTGCGTCGGCTCCTGACCGCCCAGGGCGCCCGGGTCCGGGTCGGCTGCGAGGGGGAGGGCGGCCCGGACCCGGAGTGGGCCCGCCTCGGCGTCACGACCGTCGACGCGCACGGAACGCCTCCGGCCGCGCTCACCTTGGCCCCGCTCGACCCGGCCCCGTACGACGCCCCCACCCCGCCCGCCCTCATCCGCCCCGTACCCGCTGGTGCCACCGCCGCCGAGCTGGTGGAGCGGCTCGGTGCGGATGCCGCTCGCTGGGGGCTGCTGCGGCCCGCCGGGCATGACCGGGCCCCGCTCGGGGGGGAGCTGCTCGTCCAGGGTGAGGCCAACCCGCTCTTCCGCGTCCGGTACGCCCACGCCAGGGCCCGCGCGCTCACCCGGGGCGCCGCCGCCCTCGGGTTCACGTCCGCTCCTGACGCAGCTCCGCACGAAAGCCCTGACACGGCTCCGTACGAAGGTGACGCGGCTCCGTACGAAAGCACCGCCGGGCCCGGCTCCGCCCCGTACGGGCAGACGGGCCCCACCCCGTCCCCGTACGCGCAGACGGGCCCCACCCCCTCCCCGTACGCCGAAACCGCCGCCCGTCCCCTTCTCGATCTTCTCGCCGACCACCCCGGCGTCCTCCTCGCCGCAGCCCGTCACCGCGCGCCCGACCGGGTCGCCCGGCAGCTGGAAGCCGTCGCGCACGCCTTCTTCGACTTCCACGACCACTGCCCGCCGCTGCCCTCCGGCGACGAGAAACCCTCGGCCGCCCACCGCTCCCGGCTGGCCCTCGCCGAGGCCGCCGGGACGGTGCTGGCAGGCGGCCTGTCCCTGCTCGGTATCAGCGCGCCCGCGCATCTCTGACGCATCCGAAGAAGAATCCGAGAGACCTCACCATGAGCCGCTCCGCACACCCCGCCGGTCCCCGTCACGCCGACGTCCTGACCGAGGGGCACTACTCCGCCCCCGCCGCCGACCTCAACGTCCTGGACGAGAAGGTCTGGGCCCGTACCGTCACCCGTGACGCGGACGGGGCCCTCACCGTCGGCGGGATCGCCGTCGCCCGGCTCGCCGAGGAGTTCGGCACCCCCGCCTACTTCCTCGACGAGAGCGACTTCCGCGCCCGCTGCCGGGCCTGGGCCGACGCCTTCGGGCCGGACGCCGATGTCTTCTACGCCGGGAAGGCCTTCCTCTCCCGCGCCGTCGTGCGCTGGCTCCACGAGGAGGGGCTCAATCTCGATGTCTGCTCCGGGGGCGAGCTGACCACCGCCCTCGACGCCGGTATGCCCGCCGAGCGCATCGCCTTCCACGGCAACAACAAGACCGTCGCCGAGATCGAGCGGGCCATCCAGGCCGGGGTCGGGCGGATCGTGCTCGACTCCTTCCAGGAGATCGTCCGCGTCGCCCACATCGCCCAGCGCCACGGCATCCGCCAGCGCGTCCAGATCCGGGTCACCGTCGGCGTCGAGGCGCACACCCACGAGTTCATCGCCACCGCCCACGAGGACCAGAAGTTCGGCATCGCGCTCGCCGACGGGCAGGCCGCCGAAGCCGTGCGCCGCGCGCTCTCGCTCGACGGGCTCGAACTCATCGGCATCCACTCGCACATCGGCTCGCAGATCTTCGACATGGCCGGGTTCGAGGTCTCCGCCCGGCGTGTGGTGCAGCTGCTCGCCGAGGTGCGTGACGAGCACGGCATCGAGCTGCCCGAGATCGACCTCGGCGGCGGCCTCGGCATCGCGTACACCTCCGAGGACGACCCCCGCGAGCCGCACGACATCGCCAAGGCGCTCAGCGACATCGTCACCCGTGAGTGCGAGGCCGCGAAGCTCCGTACGCCCCGGATCTCCGTCGAGCCCGGGCGCGCCATCGTCGGACCCACCGCGTTCACCCTGTACGAGGTCGGCACGATCAAGCCCCTCGAAGGGCTGCGCACGTATGTCAGCGTCGACGGCGGAATGTCGGACAATATCCGTACCGCGCTGTACGACGCCGAGTACAGCGTGGCGCTCGTCTCGCGCACCTCGGATGCCGAGCCGATGCTCGTCCGGGTCGTCGGCAAGCACTGCGAGAGCGGGGACATCGTGGTCAAGGACGCGTTCCTCCCCGCCGACCTGGCACCCGGGGACCTGATCGCGGTCCCCGCCACCGGCGCGTACTGCCGCTCGATGGCGAGCAACTACAACCACGCCCTGCGCCCCCCGGTCGTCGCCGTCCGGGACGGAGAGGCACGCGTCATCGTCCGGCGCGAGACGGAGGAAGATCTCCTGCGTCTCGATGTCGGCTGATGAAATAGTCATCTCAGGATCCGGACGGGGGTCAGAAACGCCCGTCCGGTGAGTGAGACTGGTCCACACATGAGCATGTATAGGAAACGAGGTCGGATGATGCGTACGCGTCCGCTGAAGGTGGCGCTGCTGGGCTGTGGAGTGGTCGGCTCAGAGGTGGCGCGCATCATGACGACGCACGCCGACGACCTCGCGGCGCGCATCGGTGCGCCCGTCGAGCTCGCCGGCGTCGCCGTCCGCCGCCCCTCGAAGGTGCGTGAGGGCATCGACCCCGCACTGATCACCACCGACGCGACCGCGCTCGTGCAGCGCGGCGACATCGACGTCGTCGTCGAGGTCATCGGGGGCATCGAGCCGGCCCGCACCCTCATCACCACCGCCTTCGAGAACGGCGCGAGCGTCGTCTCCGCCAACAAGGCGCTGCTCGCCGAGGACGGCGCGGCCCTGCACGCCGCCGCCGAGAAGTACGGCCGCGATCTGTACTACGAGGCCGCCGTCGCGGGGGCCATCCCGCTGGTGCGGCCGCTGCGCGAGTCGCTCGCGGGCGACAAGGTCAACCGGGTGCTCGGCATCGTCAACGGCACGACCAACTTCATCCTCGACAAGATGGACACCAGCGGCGCCGGGTACTCGGAGGCGCTCGACGAGGCCACCGCCCTCGGGTACGCCGAGGCCGACCCGACCGCCGACGTCGAGGGCTTCGACGCCGCCGCGAAGGCCGCCATCCTCGCCGGGATCGCCTTCCACACCCGGGTGAAGATCGGCGATGTGCACCGCGAGGGCATCACCGAGGTCACCGCCGCCGACATCGCCTCCGCCCGCCGGATGGGCTGCACCGTCAAGCTGCTGGCCATCTGCGAGCGGGCCGCCGACGGGGCCTCCGTCACCGCCCGCGTGCACCCCGCGATGATCCCGCTCAGCCACCCGCTGGCCTCCGTCCGCGAGGCGTACAACGCGGTGTTCGTCGAGGCCGAGGCCGCCGGGCAGCTGATGTTCTACGGGCCCGGCGCCGGCGGCTCCCCGACCGCCTCGGCGGTCCTCGGGGACCTGGTCGCGGTCTGCCGCAACAAACTGGGCGAGGCCACCGGACCCGGTGAGTCCGCCTACACGCGCCTGCCGGTCAGCCCCATGGGCGAGGTCGTCACGCGCTACCACATCAGCCTCGACGTGGCCGACAAGCCGGGTGTACTCGCCCAGGTCGCGACGGTCTTCGCCGAGCAGGGCGTATCCATCGATACGGTGCGCCAGCAAGGACGTCCAGATGGAGGCGGCGAGGCATCGCTCGTCGTCGTCACCCACCGCGCGCCCGACGCCGCCCTCTCCGGGACCGTCGAAGCGCTGCGCAAGCTCGACACCGTGCGCGGTGTCGCCAGCATCATGCGTGTTGAAGGGGAGTAAAGGACCCATGACCAGCAAGGGCACCCACCAGTGGCGCGGCATCATCGAGGAGTACCGGGACCGGCTTCCGGTCACGGCGACGACGCCGGTCGTCACGCTTCGTGAGGGCGGTACGCCGCTCGTTCCGGCGCAGGTCCTCTCCGAGCGCACGGGCTGCGAGGTGCACCTCAAGGTCGAGGGCGCCAACCCCACCGGTTCGTTCAAGGACCGCGGCATGACCATGGCCATCACCCGGGCCAAGGAGGAGGGCGCGAAGGCCGTCATCTGTGCCTCCACCGGCAACACCTCGGCCTCCGCCGCCGCGTACGCGGTACGGGCCGGAATGGTCTGCGCCGTCCTCGTACCGCAGGGCAAGATCGCCCTCGGCAAGATGGGCCAGGCGCTCGTGCACGGCGCCAAGATCCTCCAGGTCGACGGCAACTTCGACGACTGCCTCACCCTGGCCCGCTCGCTCTCGGACAACTACCCGGTGGCGCTGGTCAATTCGGTCAACCCGGTCCGTATCGAGGGCCAGAAGACCGCCGCGTTCGAGATCGTGGACGCGCTCGGCGACGCCCCCGACATCCACGTCCTGCCGGTCGGCAACGCGGGCAACATCACCGCGTACTGGAAGGGGTACCGCGAGTACGCCGGTGACGGCGTCTCCACGCACACCCCGCGCATGTGGGGCTTCCAGGCCTCCGGCTCCGCGCCCATCGTGCGCGGCGAGGTCGTCAAGGACCCGTCCACCATCGCCACCGCGATCCGCATCGGCAACCCGGCCTCCTGGGACTACGCCCTGGCCGCCCGGGACGAATCGGGCGGATTCATCGACGAGGTGACGGACCGACAGATCCTGTCCGCCTACCGGCTGTTGGCCTCCCAGGAGGGCGTCTTCGTGGAGCCCGCGTCGGCCGCCTCGGTCGCCGGTCTGCTGAAGGCCGCCGAGGAGGGCAAGGTCGACCCCGGCCAGCGCATCGTCTGCACGGTCACCGGCAACGGCCTCAAGGACCCCGACTGGGCCGTCGCGGGCGCCCCGCAGCCGGTCACCGTCCCGGTCGACGCGGCCACGGCGGCACAGAAGCTCGGGCTCGTCTGAGCCCTGTCCGGGCCGGGTCGTCGAGCTCGGCCGGGCCGGGTCGTCGCCCTCGGCCGGGCCGGTCATGACGACCTGGCCCTGTCCGGTCACAGCCGCCTGACCCTGGCCGGTCACGGCGGCCCGGTCCGGCCCGGCCCGGACGGTCGGGGTAGCCCGGCTCGGTCAGTCACGACGGCCCGGTCCGGACGGCCGTGGCGGCTCGGTTCAGCTCAGTCGCGGCAGCCCGGTCCGGCAGGCCCGGTCAACCGTGACAACCCAGCTCAACCGCCCTCTTTTCGGGGCGGAGAGCGCATAGGAGGCGGGCGACACGCATCGTGCGCCTCCTGTGCGCCCTATGTCGCGACAGAACCTTCCTTCGATAAGCTGTACTCCATCCGCCCGACATCCGCCCGACGGGTCCGCCGCGGCGGAAGCGTCGTCGTGACGGCGAGTACGGGCCGGGGCACCGGCCCCACCCCCGCAGACCTCACCGCACCCGCCGCCGCAGAGCCACCGCACCGCAATCCCCGCCGCCTCACCAACCCCCGCCGCCTTACAAGGAGTCGTCCAACCGATGGCCGGTCCCGCGTTCCGAGCCGCCGCCGTCAGGGTGCGCACCCCCGCCACCAGCGCCAACCTGGGCCCGGGGTTCGACGCCCTCGGCCTCTCGCTGGGGCTGTACGACGACGTCGTCGTCCGCGTCGCCGACTCCGGGCTCCACATCGACATCGCCGGTGAGAGCAGCGAGACGCTGCCCCGCGACGAGAGCCACCTGCTCGTGCGCTCCCTGCGCACTGCCTTCGACCTGCTCGGCGGCCAGCCCCGCGGCCTGGAGATCGTCTGCGCCAACCGCATCCCGCACGGCCGCGGCCTCGGCTCCTCCTCCGCCGCCATCTGCGCCGGAATCGTCGCCGCCCGCGCCGTGACGATAGGCGGCGACGCCCGGCTCGACGACGAGGCCCTGCTGGAGCTGGCCACCGAGATCGAGGGGCACCCCGACAACGTGGCGGCCTGTCTGCTCGGCGGGTTCACCCTCGCGTGGATGGACGGCGGAGCGGCCCGCGCGATCCGCATGGACCCCGCACAGTCCGTCGTTCCGGTGGTCTTCGTGCCCGGTCGGCCCGTGCTCACCGAGACGGCGCGCGGACTGCTCCCGCGCACCGTCCCGCACGTCGACGCGGCCCTCAACGCGGGCCGGGCGGCCCTGCTCGTCGAGGCGCTGACCAGGCGCCCCGAGCTGCTGCTCGCCGCCACCGAGGACCGCCTCCACCAGGAGTACCGGGGCCCCGCGATGCCCGAGAGCGTCGAGCTGGTGCACCGGCTGCGCGCCGACGGCGTGCCCGCCGTCATCTCCGGCGCGGGCCCCACGGTGCTCGCCCTGGCGGAGGAGGGCTCCGCCGACAAGGTCGCCCGGCTGGCGGGCGAGGGCTGGGCCGCCAACCGGCTCGCGCTCGACGCCACGGGCACCACAGTGCTGCCACTGGCCGCGTAACCGCATGTGATTACCGGTGGCCGAGAGGGGGAGTGTTTGTTGGAGCCGGTAGTGTTAACCTCAAGTCTGCAACCGACGTCGTTGAGGCGCGTTGCTTCGTGTCCCCCTCCGGGACCGCCATTCTTCCGGGAGCCTCCCCAACTGCCTGAGCAGCCTGCCTGAGCAGTTTCGAGCACGCTCCGGAACCGGCACGACACCCCTCGCTCGTCCAGGAGTGGGCCGAGCAGGGGGATCTCGCGCCGGACCCCGCACGTTCATCTCTCCGCCGTACCCGGCGGACCACCGCCCCGGCAAGGTCCGCGATCCAGCAAGATCAACAGACCGCAGTCGGACAGCACAACCGGTCGCCGAGCCAGAAGGCCGACGTCCGCTCCAGGGAAGGACCCTTCGTGAGCGACACCACCGATCTGATGGGCGTGACTGCCGACAAGAACGTCGACAGCGCCGCGCCCGCCGAAGGTGCTGCCACTGGCACCACCGCACGGCGCCGCCGCTCCGGCACCGGCCTTGAGGGCATGGTCCTGGCCGAGCTGCAGCAGGTCGCGTCCGGCCTCGGCATCAGGGGTACTGCGCGGATGCGCAAGAGCCAGCTGATCGAGGTCATCAAGGAGGCGCAGGCGGGCGGCGGATCCGCCGCCCCCAAGGCCTCCTCCAAGGCTGCCACGGACGATGCCCCCGCCGAGGCGGAGAGCAAGCCCAAGCGGCGAGCCACCTCCAAGGCGCGCACCGGGGACGACGCCGCCGCTGCCGACAAGGCCGCGGCCCAGCAGCAGATCGACATCCCCGGCCAGCCGGCCAGCGACGACCAGCCCACGGGCGAGCGCCGTCGCCGCCGCGCCACCGCGCAGGCGGGCAGCCCCGACACCAAGACCGAGGCGAAGACCGAGGTCAAGGCGGAGCCGCAGGCCGAGCAGAAGACCGAGGACCGCGGCGAGCCCAAGGGCGACGCCAAGGCCGAGGCCGCCGTCGACACCGCCGAGGGCCGCCGTGGCGACCGCCAGGGCCGTGGTGACCGCGAGCGCGGTGACCGGGGCGAGCGCCGCGAGCGCCAGCGCGACCGCCGGGGCAAGGGCGACGACCAGGGCCAGCAGGGCGGCGGCGGGCAGCAGCAGCGCCCGCAGCGCCAGGGCCAGGGGCAGAGCCAGGGCCAGCAGAACCGTGACAACGGTCCGCAGGACGACTTCGACGACGAGGCGGGCGGCCGCCGCGGCCGCCGCGGCCGCTACCGCGACCGCCGTGGCCGCCGTGGCCGCGACGACTTCGCCAGCGATGTGCAGGTGGCCGACGACGACGTCCTGATCCCCGTCGCGGGCATCCTGGACATCCTCGACAACTACGCGTTCATCCGGACCTCCGGCTACCTGCCCGGCCCGAACGACGTGTACGTCTCGCTCGCCCAGGTCCGCAAGAACGGCCTGCGCAAGGGTGACCACGTCACCGGTGCGGTGCGCCAGCCCAAGGACGGCGAGCGGCGCGAGAAGTTCAACGCGCTGGTCCGCCTCGACTCGGTCAACGGCATGGCGCCCGAGTCCGGCCGGGGCCGCCCCGAGTTCCAGAAGCTGACCCCGCTCTACCCGCAGGACCGGCTCCGTCTGGAGACCGACTCCAACATCCTGACGACGCGGATCATCGACCTGGTGGCCCCGATCGGCAAGGGCCAGCGCGGGCTCATCGTGGCCCCGCCGAAGACCGGCAAGACGATGATCCTCCAGGCCATCGCCAACGCCATCACGGTCAACAGCCCCGAGTGCCACCTGATGGTCGTCCTGGTCGACGAGCGTCCGGAAGAGGTCACCGACATGCAGCGGTCGGTGAAGGGCGAGGTCATCTCCTCGACCTTCGACCGTCCCGCCGAGGACCACACCACCGTCGCCGAGCTGGCCATCGAGCGCGCCAAGCGCCTCGTGGAGCTGGGTCACGACGTGGTCGTCCTGCTCGACTCGATCACCCGTCTGGGCCGCGCGTACAACCTCGCGGCGCCCGCCTCCGGCCGCATCCTCTCCGGTGGTGTCGACTCGACCGCGCTGTACCCGCCGAAGCGCTTCTTCGGTGCGGCGCGCAACATCGAGGACGGCGGCTCGCTGACCATCCTGGCCACCGCGCTCGTCGAGACCGGCTCGCGCATGGACGAGGTGATCTTCGAGGAGTTCAAGGGCACCGGCAACATGGAGCTCAAGCTCGACCGGAAGCTCTCGGACAAGCGCATCTTCCCGGCGGTGGACGTCGACGCGTCCTCCACCCGTAAGGAAGAGATCCTGCTCGGCACCGACGAGCTGGCCGTCGTCTGGAAGCTGCGCCGGGTGCTGCACGCGCTCGACCAGCAGCAGGCGATCGAGCTCCTCCTGGACCGGATGAAGAAGACCCAGTCCAACGCGGAGTTCCTGCTCCAGATCCAGAAGACCACGCCGGGCGCCGGAAACGGCAACGACTGACTCCGGCACGGCAGTTGAGCGTGAGGGCCCCGTCACTCCGGTGACGGGGCCCTCACCCGTTCCGGGGACGACAGGACCGCCGGGCCCCCCGTACGCGTACGGGGCCGTCGCCCCACCCCCGTACGCCGCCCGAGACCTTTGCCACATACCGGTCCGTCGCGCGGAGCCCCCGCCTGTACGGCTCCGGGGCGGGAAACCGCAGGTGAACGCAGGATCGCGGGCCGCCCGCCGCCCCGCCCGCGCGCCCTGCCGCCCACCGGGGCCCCACAGGGCCCTGTGCAACCCTTCTTGCTGCTTCGACGTCTGATCAAGAGATGACAAACCGTCCCGGAACCGTCACGGCCGGCGGCGAGGAGCAGTGGAGCGCCGTACGAGGGAGACGTGTGAGCGAGCAGAAGAGAACCCCGGGGCGGATACGCGGCACCGGCACCCGCCGGAAGAAACCCTCCCGCCGTCACCGCGCGAAGGTCATCACGGCCTGGTCGGTGGCGGGTGCGCTGGCCGTCGGCGGGGCCGGGCTCGGATACGCGTACGTCACGCTCGACGGGAATCTCTCCAGCATCGACATCGACGCCAAGCTGGGCACCGACCGCCCCGACGACGTGGACGACGGCTCGCAGGACATCCTGGTGCTGGGCTCCGACTCGCGCTCCGGGGACAACGGGGAGTACGGCGTCGACGAGGGCGGCGCCCGCTCGGACACCGCGATGGTCGTGCACGTCGACAAGGGCCACAAGTCGGCGAGCGTCGTCTCGATACCGCGCGACACCCTGGTCGAACGCCCCGCCTGTACGAGTGACACGACGGGCGCCCCGGTCGGCGCCGCCCACCGGGCGATGTTCAACACCGCCTACGAGGTCGGCGGACCGGCGTGCGCGGTGAAGACCGTCGAATCGATGTCCGGTATCCGCATGGACCACTACATCGAGGTCGACTTCACCGGCTTCAAGAAGCTCATCGACGAGCTCGGCGGCGTCGAGATCACCACGAAGACCGCCATCAACGACTCCAAGAGCCATCTGGACCTGGAGCCGGGCACCCACACCCTGGACGGCGAGGAGTCCCTCGGCCTCGTCCGGACCCGCAAGAGCGTCGGGGACGGCAGCGACCTGGGCCGTATCCAGCTCCAGCAGGCGTTCATCAAGGCGCTGATGGAGCAGGCGAAGAGCGTCGGGCTGTTCTCCAGCCCGACGAAGCTGTTCGGCCTCGCGGACGCCGCCACCAAGGCCGTCACCACCGACTCCGGCCTCGGCTCGGTCCAGAAGCTCACCGGCTTCGCGAACAGCCTCAAGGGGCTGGGCGCGAAGAACGTGCACATGGTGACCCTGCCGGTGGAGTACGACCCGGCCGACCCGAACCGGGTCCTCCCGCAGGAGGAGGCCGGCCGGCAGGTCTGGGAGGCGCTCCGGCAGGACCGGCCGATCCCCGCCTCCGCGACCGAGAAGTCGGCGGGGGACAAGGGCGAGGCCGGAAAGCTTGTCGAGTAGCCGCTCGCGGGGGTACGGGGAATACCTGCGGCCCGCCCCCGGTTTTGGGAGATACGGCCCGTCCTGGCAGACTGGTACGTCGGCCCCGGTTCACGGCCGCGCAAATCCGCGCGGACGACCCGGCGCCCTCCCGAAACTAGGAGACACCTTGAAGCGCGACATCCACCCCGAGTACGTCGAGACGCAGGTCAGCTGCACCTGCGGTGCGTCGTTCACCACCCGGAGCACCATCGACAACGGCACCATCCGTGCCGACGTCTGCTCCGAGTGCCACCCGTTCTACACGGGCAAGCAGAAGATCCTCGACACCGGCGGCCGCGTGGCCCGCTTCGAGGCCCGCTTCGGCAAGGCTGCCGGCTCCGCCAGCAAGTAGCGAGCCACTGCGCCGGTTCCTGGCGCCCTCTTCCCGGGGGCGTCGGAACCGGCGTTTTTTCCGGTCGGGTCTCCGGGGGAGCCCCCGGCCCGGACCCCACCCGGCAGTACGCCCTCCAGCAGGCCCGCAGATTTCAGACCAACCAGGAGCCCCCGAATGTTCGAGGCGGTCGAGGAACTGATCGGTGAACACACCGGTCTTGAGAAGAAGCTCGCCGACCCGTCGGTCCACGCCGACCAGGCCAACGCGCGCAAGCTGAACAAGCGCTACGCGGAGCTGACCCCGATCGTCTCCACGTACCGGGCCTGGAAGCAGACCGGCGAGGACATCGAGACCGCCCGCGAGTTCATCGCGGACGACCCCGACTTCGCCGCCGAGGTCAAGGACCTGGAGAAGCAGCGCGAAGAGCTCACCGAGAAGCTCCGCCTCCTCCTCGTCCCGCGCGACCCCAGCGACGACAAGGACGTGCTCCTGGAGATCAAGGCGGGCGCGGGCGGCGACGAGTCCGCCCTGTTCGCCGGTGACCTGCTGCGCATGTACCTGCGGTACGCCGAGCGGGTCGGCTGGAAGACCGAGATCATCGACTCCACCGAGTCCGAGCTCGGCGGCTACAAGGACGTCCAGGTCGCCGTCAAGACCAAGGGCGGCAACGGCGCGACCGAGCCCGGCCAGGGCGTCTGGGCCCGGATGAAGTACGAGGGCGGCGTGCACCGCGTGCAGCGCGTGCCCTCCACCGAGTCCCAGGGCCGCATCCACACCTCCGCCGCGGGCGTGCTCGTCACCCCCGAGGCCGAGGAGGTCGACGTCGAGATCCACGCCAACGATCTCCGTATCGACGTCTACCGCTCCTCCGGCCCCGGCGGCCAGTCCGTCAACACGACCGACTCCGCCGTCCGCATCACGCACCTGCCGACCGGTGTCGTCGCCTCCTGCCAGAACGAGAAGAGCCAGCTCCAGAACAAGGAGCAGGCCATGCGCATCCTGCGCTCCCGGCTGCTGGCCGCCGCCCAGGAGGCCGCCGAGCAGGAGGCCTCCGACGTGCGCCGCAGCCAGGTCCGTACGGTCGACCGCTCCGAGAAGATCCGTACGTACAACTTCCCGGAAAACCGGATCTCGGACCACCGCGTCGGCTTCAAGGCGTACAACTTGGACCAGGTGCTCGACGGAGAGCTCGACGCCGTCATCCAGGCGTGCGTCGACGCCGACTCCGCCGCCAAGCTCGCCAACGCGTAAGCGCACCGCCCGCCCCGCACACCCGTAAACCGTACGGAGAACCGCGATGAACCTGCTGCTCGCCGAGGTGGCCCAGGCCACCCAGCGGCTGGCCGACGCCGGTGTCCCCTCACCGCGATTCGACGCCGAGGAACTCGCGGCCTTCGTCCACGGCGTGAAGCGCGGCGAGCTGCACGCCGTCCCCGACGGTGACTTCGACGCCCGGTACTGGGAGACGATCGCCCGCCGCGAGGCCCGCGAACCGCTCCAGCACATCACCGGCCGCGCCTTCTTCCGCTACCTGGAGCTCCAGGTCGGACCCGGGGTCTTCGTGCCCCGGCCGGAGACGGAGTCCGTCGTCGGCTGGGCCATAGACGCCGTCCGCGCGATGGATGTCGTCGAGCCCGTCGTCGTCGACCTGTGCACCGGATCGGGCGCCATCGCGCTCGCCATGGCGCAGGAGGTCCCGCGCTCGCGCGTACACGCCGTGGAGCTCTCCGAGGACGCCCTGAAGTGGACCCGGAAGAACGCCGAGGGGTCCAGGGTCACCGTCCACAAGGGGGACGCCCTGAGCGCCCTTCCCGAGCTCGACGGCCAGGTCGACCTGGTCATCTCCAACCCGCCGTACATCCCGCTCACCGAATGGGAGTACGTCGCCCCCGAGGCCCGCGACCACGACCCGGAGATGGCCCTCTTCTCCGGCGAGGACGGCCTCGACACCATCCGCGGCATCGAGCGCACCGCCCACCGGCTGCTCCGCCCCGGCGGGCTCGTCGTCATCGAGCACGCCGACACCCAGGGCGGCCAGGTGCCGTGGATCTTCACCGAGGAGCGGGGCTGGGCGGACGCCGCCGACCACCCCGACCTGAACAAGCGGCCCCGCTTCGCCACCGCCCGCAAGGCCATGCCGTGACCGGCCCCCGGCACCACCACCGCTACCCGTACCCGCTTGAGGAGGCCGGCTGATGGCACGGCGATACGACTGCAACGACGCCACCGACCGGATCAGCGGGCTGCGCGAGGCCGCCTCCGCGATCCGCCGCGGCGAACTGGTCGTGCTGCCCACCGACACCGTGTACGGGATCGGTGCGGACGCCTTCAGCTCCGAGGGCGTCGCCGACCTGCTGGACGCCAAGGGCCGGGGCCGCAACATGCCCACCCCTGTCCTCATCGGCTCCCCGAACACCCTGCACGGCCTGGTCACCGACTTTTCCGAGCAGGCCTGGGAGCTGGTCGACGCCTTCTGGCCCGGCGCCCTGACCCTGGTCGCCAAGCACCAGCCCTCCCTCCAGTGGGATCTGGGGGACACCCGGGGCACGGTCGCCATCCGGATGCCGCTGCACCCGGTCGCCATCGAGCTGCTGACCGAGGTCGGCCCGATGGCCGTCTCCAGCGCCAACCTCACCGGGCACCCGGCGCCGGAGGACTGCGACGCCGCCCAGGGCATGCTCGGCGACTCCGTCTCCGTCTACCTCGACGGCGGGCCGACGCCCGGCATCGTGCCGTCCTCGATCGTCGACGTCACCGGTGCCGTCCCGGTCCTGCTGCGGGCCGGCGCGCTCTCCGTCGAGGAGCTGCGCAAGGTGGTCCCCGACCTTGAGGTGGCCAATTGACCGCCCCCGAGGGGCGTGGCATAGCGGGGCGGACGGACACCTTCCGCATCCTCCACGTCAGCACCGGCAACGTCTGCCGCTCGCCGATCACCGAGCGGCTGACCCGCCATGCCCTGGTGGACCGCCTCGGCGACCCGCTCAGCGGCGGCCTGATCGTGGAGAGCGCGGGCACCTGGGGCCATGAGGGTGCCCCCATGGAGGCCAACGCCGAGGTCGTCCTCGCCGACTTCGGCGCGGATGCCAGCGGCTTCGTCGGCCGCGAGCTGCTCGACGAGCACGTGATCCGCGCCGACCTGGTCCTCACCGCCACCCGCGACCACCGCGCCCAGGTCATCTCCATGGGCCACTCGGCGGGCCTGCGCACCTTCACGCTCAAGGAGTTCACCCGGCTGGTACGGGCGATAGACCCCGCCACCCTGCCCGACCCGCTCGACGAGGGCGTGGTCGAACGCGCCCGCGCCCTGGTCCGCGCCGCCGCCGCCCTGCGCGGCTGGCTGCTGGCCCCGACCGCCGAGGCGGACGAGGTCTACGACCCCTACGGCGCACCCATCACCTTCTTCCGCTCCATCGGCGACGAGATCAACCAGGCACTGGACCCGGTGGTCACGGCGCTCACCGGCGTACGCGCCCCGCACTGACCGGCGTACGCGCCCGGCGCCGAGGAAACGTACGCGCTCCGCGCCCGGCGCCCACCGTCGTACCCGCCCCGCCCCGCGCCCGACCGCCGTACGCGCCCCCCACCGAGCACCGGTACGCCCGGTGCGCCGACCGGCGTACGGGATGCTCCGACAGCGGGCACACCGCCCCGCCCCGTCCTACATTGGAGCTGACACCGGCCCCTCGCCGGCGCACCCTCCTCCAGGCCCGGAGCCGTCCCATGCCGGTCACCTCTCCCGCCGCACCCTCGCCCGTACCCGCGGCCGCGCCGCCCGTGCCCGATGGCCTGCCCCAGGACTTCGGGGCGCTGCTCCGGCAGGACCCGGAGGTCGCCGGGGTCCTGACCGGGGAGCGGGACCGGCAGGCCGCCACCCTCCAGCTGATCGCCGCCGAGAACTTCACCTCGCCCGCCGTGCTCGCCGCGCTCGGTTCCCCGCTCGCCAACAAGTACGCCGAGGGGTACCCGGGCGCCCGCCACCACGGCGGCTGCGAACACGCGGACGCCGCCGAGCGCATCGCGGTCCGCCGGGCCACCGCCCTCTTCGGCGCCGAACACGCCAACGTCCAGCCGCACTCCGGCTCCTCCGCCGTCCTCGCCGCCTACGCCGCGCTGCTGCGCCCGGGCGACACGGTGCTCGCGATGGGACTCCCGTACGGGGGACACCTCACCCACGGGGCGCCCGGCAACTTCTCCGGCCGCTGGTTCGACTTCGTCGGGTACGGGGTGGACCCCACGAGCGGGCTCATCGACCACACCCGGCTCCGCGCCCTGGCCCGCGCCCGCCGCCCCAAGGCGATCGTCTGCGGTTCGATCTCCTACCCCCGCCACCCCGACTACGAGCTGTTCCGGGAGATCGCCGACGAGGTGGGCGCGTATCTGATCGTGGATGCCGCCCACCCGATGGGGCTGATCGCCGGGGGAGCGGCGCCGAGCCCGGTCCCGTACGCCGATGTCGTCTGCGCCACCACCCACAAGGTGCTGCGCGGACCGCGCGGCGGCATGATCCTGTGCGGCGCGGGTCTGGCCGAGCGGATCGACCGCGCGGTGTTCCCGTTCACCCAGGGCGGGGCGCAGATGCACACGGTGGCGGCGAAGGCGGTCGCGTTCGGGGAGGCGGAGACACCGGCGTACACGCTGTACGCGCACCAGGTCGTCGCCCACGCCCGGGTGCTGGCCGCGGGTCTGGAGGCCGAGGGGTTCGAGGTGACGACCGGCGGCACGGACACCCACATCGTCGTCGCCGACCCGGCCCCGCTCGGCGTCGACGGCCGTACCGCCCGCGAACGGCTGGCCGCCGCCGGGATGGTCCTGGACACCTGCGCGCTGCCGTACGGGGAGGCCCGCGGCATCCGGCTGGGGACCGCCGCCGTCACCACCCAGGGGATGGACGAGGGGGACATGGCCCGGATCGCCGCCCTGTTCGGGGCGGCCGTACGGGAGCCGGGCGATGTGAGCCCGATCGCGGCGGAGGTCCATGAACTGGCGATGCGGAATCCGCCGTACCCGGGGTAGACGAGGGTGGTGCAACCATCACCCGTACCGTGGTGTCTCTGTTTCCAGAGACTAGGGTGTGGGGGTTGGATGGCCGGCGAAATCTCTGGGGCAGCCCGTGCGTGATTACCTGCTGACGCTCTGTGTCACGGCTGCGGTGACCTATCTGCTGACCGGACCGGTGCGTAAGTTCGCCATCGCGGTCGGGGCGATGCCCGCGATCCGCGCGCGCGATGTCCACCGGGAGCCGACCCCCCGGCTCGGTGGGATCGCCATGTTCGGCGGACTGTGTGCGGGACTGATCGTCGCCGACCATCTCCACAACCTCCGGAGCGTGTTCGAACTCTCCAACGAGCCAAGGGCGTTGCTCTCCGGCGCCGCCCTGATCTGGCTGATCGGCGTCCTGGACGACAAGTTCGAGCTGGACGCCCTGATCAAGCTGGGCGCCCAGATGATCGCCGCCGCCGTCATGGTCATCCAGGGGCTCACGATCCTGTGGCTGCCGATCCCCGGCGTCGGCACGGTCGCCCTCACCCAGTGGCAGGGCACGCTCCTCACGGTGGCGCTGGTCGTCGTCACGATCAACGCGGTCAACTTCGTCGACGGCCTGGACGGGCTCGCGGCGGGCATGGTGTGCATCGCCTCGGCGGCGTTCTTCCTGTACGCCTACCGCCTCTGGATCGGGTACGGGATCGAGGCGGCGGCCCCCGCGACGCTGTTCGCGGCGATCCTGATGGGCATGTGCCTCGGCTTCCTGCCGCACAACATGCATCCGGCGCGGATCTTCATGGGCGACTCGGGCTCGATGCTGATCGGCCTGGTGCTGGCCGCGGGCGCGATCTCGGTCACCGGCCAGGTCGACCCGGACAGCATGCGGATCTTCTTCGAGGGCAGCGAGCGCGGCGCCACCCACGCGATGCTCCCGGTCTTCATCCCGCTGGTGCTGCCGCTGACGATCATCGCGATCCCGGCCGCCGACCTGGTCCTCGCCATCGTCCGGCGCACCTGGAACGGCCAGTCGCCGTTCGCCGCCGACCGGGGCCACCTGCACCACCGGCTGCTGGAGATCGGCCACTCGCACAGCCGGGCCGTGCTGATCATGTACTTCTGGTCGGCCCTCATCGCTTTCGGCGCCGTCGCCTACTCGGTGCACTCGGCCTCGATGTGGATCGTCTTCGTCATCCTCGCGGCGAGCGCGGTGGGCCTGGTGCTGCTGCTCCTCCCGCGCTTCACCCCGCGCACCCCGCACTGGGCCAACCGCTTCGTGCCGCCGCGCTACCGCCACCGTGCGGCGGAGCGGGCTTCGGCCCCCTCGTACGAGGAGAAGCAGGCTCCCGTGACCTCCGGGGCCCAACAGGGCCTGGAGGGCGCCCAGATGGGCGAGGAGGGGCCGGAACGGGCTCCTGTGGCGGTCGGGGTCTCCGGCGTCAACGGGGCGACCGCGATCGGCCCCCGTTCGCATCTCCCCGAACGCCGATCCATCGACTCCCCGCGCTGACGATTCGGATGCGGCGGTGCATTACCAGACATTGCGCCGTCTTGTCGTGCACACACGCGCGGACTAGCTCTCATGTGTGACAGTTGGCACACTTTCCAGGTAAAGACCTCATCAAATAGTTTGTGATACCGTTCACGAGACCCGGCGACGGAGCCGAAGGACCCTAGTGAGACGGTCCATCGACCCGGAAATCCGCCTCGCGGACCGGGCCTACGCTCGTCCATGACGACGCCCCATTCCTCCCGCTCAAGACCAGTGGAGCTGCCGCCATGCAGTCCGACATGCGCGAAGTACTGCGCATCGCCGCCCCCACCGCCGCAGTGGGCGCCATCGCTACGCTCGTCGGCGGCCTGGTCGCCGGTGGCAAGGGGGCGATCGGTGCCGCGGTGGGCTGCGTGGTCGTCATCCTTTTCATGGCGCTCGGACAGCTTGCGCTCCAGTGGGCCGCCCGGGCCATGCCTCAGCTGTTCCAGGGCATGGGGCTGATGGTTTACTCGGCTCAGCTTCTGTTCCTGCTCATCTTCATCATGGGCATCAGGAACACCTCCCTCTTCAACCTTCAGGCCTTCGCGTTCTCGCTGGTCGCAGCCGTGATCACGTGGATCGTCACGCAGTCGGTGCTCCACTCCCGGAGCAAGATCCTGTACGTCGACCCCGAGGCGGACGACCGGGACCGCCGGGGCGGAGCTGGGGGAGAGCGTGACGAGTAGGGCCGGGATAAAGCCGTGTTCGACGTGCTGCTATCGTCCGGTCTCGGTTGCGGTACTGCGGGCGCGGACAACGGAGCTGTCGCCTGATTCATCGCGAGGCTTCGGGCCCGGCCGCCGCCTCCTCACCGTAAGAACCCCGTCCGGTGCCGACCTGCGGCTGCCAGCCGCTCCGATACAACGAGGTAGCCGTATCCATGCGCCATGCAGAAGGAGCTCCTGGTGACTGCTGACGCCCAGACGCTCGCTTTCGAGGTTGACTGCCACCTGTTCCAGGGCTCGTGCGGTTTCCAAGCCCCGAGCGCGTGGTCGTTCATCTTCGACCCGATCTTCACCATCGGTCCGGTCGAGTTCAACAAGCCGATGCTGCTGGCGATCATCGGAACCATCGCCATCGTGAGCCTGTTCTGGGCCGGCTTCTCCAAGCCCAAGGTCGTTCCGGGCAAGCTGCAGATGGTCGCCGAAGCCCTTTACGACTTCGTGCACCGAGGCATCTCCAAGGAGATCATCGGCAAGAAGGGTGAGCCCTTCGTCCCGCTGCTGGTGTCGCTGTTCTTCTTCATCTGGGTGATGAACCTCTGGGCGATCATCCCGATCGCGCAGTTCCCGGTGACCTCGATCATCGCCTACCCGATCGGGCTGGCCCTGCTCGTCTGGGCCACCTACATGACGGTGACCTTCCGGAACAACGGCTTCGTCGGCGGTATCCGCAACCTGTGCGTGCCGAGCGGCCTGCCCAAGCCGATCTACGTGATCCTGACGCCGATCGAGTTCGTCTCGAACATCTTCGTGCGTCCCTTCACGCTGGCGGTCCGGCTCTTCGCGAACATGTTCGCGGGTCACATCCTCATCCTGGTCTTCACGATCGCGACCTGGTACATGCTCGGCACCGTGCTCGGCACCGTGTACGCCACCGCGTCGTTCGCCGTGACGCTGGCCCTGACCGTCTTCGAGATGTTCATCCAGGCGCTCCAGGCCTACGTGTTCACCGTGCTGACCGCCACGTACTTGTCCCAGGCGCTCGAAGAAGCGCACTGAGGACACCCGGGCCACCACCCGGGACACCCTCCAGACGTCCGGTGGACGCAACCCCCACCGGCCAACCAAGAGAAGGAACACAGGTTCATGTCTCAGACTCTCGCAGCCGTCGCAGGCAACGTCAGCACCATCGGCTACGGTCTCGCGGCGATCGGCCCCGGCGTCGGCATCGGCATCATCTTCGGTAACGGCGTGCAGGCCATCGCCCGTCAGCCCGAGGCCGCCGGCATCATCCGCCAGAACATGCTGCTCGGCTTCGCCGTCATCGAGGCCCTGGCCCTCATCGGCTTCGTCGCGCCCTTCATCTTCCCGAAGTAGTCCAGGCGACCTGACGATACGTTTTCGACGAAAGGTCCACCATGTTGCATCTGGCAGCTGAGGAGCCGCAGTCACCGCTGTTTCCGGTCTGGCCCGAGATCGTCATCGGCCTGATCTGCTTCAGCATCGTCTTCTTCGCCTTCTACAAGAAGCTCCTTCCGGCCATCAACAAGGCCCTGGACGAGCGTCGTGAGGCGATCGAAGGTGGCATCGAGAAGGCCGAAGCGGCTCAGACCGAGGCGCAGAGCGTTCTTGAGCAGTACAAGGCTCAGCTCGCCGAGGCCCGTCACGAGGCCGCTCGACTGCGCCAGGAGGCGCAGGAGCAGGGTGCCGTCATCATCCAGGAGATGAAGGCGGAAGGTCAGCGGCAGCGCGAGGAGATCATCGCCGCCGGCCACGCCCAGATCGAGGCGGACCGCAAGGCAGCCTCCTCCGCGCTGCGCCAGGACGTGGGCAAGCTCGCCACCGACCTGGCCGGCAAGCTCGTCGGTGAGTCCCTCCAGGACCACGCCCGGCAGAGCGGCACCGTCGACCGTTTCCTCGACGAGCTCGAGGCGAAGGCCGAGGCTGCCCGATGAACGGTGCGAGCCGTGAGGCACTGGCCGCCGCACGCGAGCGGCTCGACGCGCTGACCGACAACACGTCGGTCGACGCGGCGGAGCTCGCCGGCGACCTGGCATCGGTCACCGCGCTGCTCGACCGCGAAGTATCCCTGCGCCGGGTCCTCACGGACCCGGCCCAGAGCGGCGAGAGCAAGGCCGAGCTGGCCGCGCGCCTGCTCAGCGGTCAGGTCAGCGGCGAAGCCGTCGACCTGGTCTCCGGGCTGGTCCGCTCCCGCTGGTCGCAGTCGCGTGACCTGGTGGACTCGGTCGAGGAGCTGGCCAACACCGCGGACCTCACCGCCGCCCAGCGCGGCGGCGCCCTCGACGACGTCGAGGACGAGCTGTTCCGGTTCGGCCGGATCGTCGGCTCCGACCAGGAGCTGCGTGCCGCGCTCACCAGCCGTACGGCCACGGCCTCCGCCAAGGGCGAGCTGCTCCGCAGCCTGCTCGGCGGCAAGGCGCAGCCGGTCACCGAGCGGATCATCGTCCGCCTGGTGACCCAGCCGCGGGGACGTAGCCTGGAAGCAGGGATCGAGTCCCTGTCCAAGCTCGCCGCGGAGCGCCGCGACCGCGCGGTCGCCGTCGTCACCTCGGCGGTGCCGCTCAGCGACCGGCAGAAGCAGCGCCTCGGCGCCGCCCTGGCGAAGCTGTACGGCCGCGAGATGCACCTGAACCTGGACGTGGACCCCGCGGTCCTCGGCGGGATCTCGGTGCGTGTCGGTGACGAGATCATCAACGGCACCGTCGCGGAACGCCTCGAAGAGGCGACCCGTCGCATGGCCGGCTGACACAGCGCAAGAGAACAAGCAAGACCAGCGGCCCGGTTGGGCCGTGCAGAAATTGCAGAAGATTCCTGGGGGTCGGCCCCCAGACCCCCTTAAGAAACTTCGGGCCCAACAAGGAGAGCAGGGAACCCAGATGGCGGAGCTCACGATCCGGCCGGAGGAGATCCGGGACGCACTGGAGAACTTTGTCCAGTCGTACCAGCCGGACGCGGCCTCGCGCGAGGAGGTCGGAACGGTCAGCGTTGCCGGCGACGGCATCGCGAAGGTGGAGGGCCTGCCCTCCGCCATGGCGAACGAGCTGCTGAAGTTCGAGGACGGAACCCTCGGTCTCGCCCTCAACCTTGAGGAGCGCGAGATCGGTGCGATCGTCCTCGGCGAGTTCAGCGGAATCGAGGAGGGCCAGCCGGTGCAGCGCACCGGTGAGGTGCTCTCCGTAGGCGTCGGCGAGGGCTACCTCGGCCGCGTCGTCGACCCGCTCGGCAACCCGATCGACGGCCTCGGCGAGATCGAGACCGACAGCCGCCGCGCCCTCGAGCTGCAGGCCCCTGGCGTCATGGTCCGCAAGTCGGTGCACGAGCCGATGCAGACCGGCTACAAGGCCGTCGACGCCATGGTGCCGATCGGCCGCGGCCAGCGTCAGCTGATCATCGGCGACCGTCAGACGGGTAAGACCGCTCTGGCCGTCGACACGATCATCAACCAGCGCGACAACTGGCGCTCGGGCGACGTGAACAAGCAGGTGCGCTGCATCTACGTCGCCATCGGTCAGAAGGGCTCCACCATCGCCTCCGTGCGTGGTGCGCTCGAAGAGGCCGGCGCGCTGGAGTACACGACCATCGTCGCCGCCCCGGCGTCCGACCCGGCCGGCTTCAAGTACCTGGCGCCGTACACCGGTTCGGCCATCGGCCAGCACTGGATGTACCAGGGCAAGCACGTCCTGATCATCTTCGACGACCTCTCGAAGCAGGCCGACGCCTACCGCGCCGTGTCCCTGCTGCTGCGCCGCCCGCCGGGCCGTGAGGCCTACCCGGGTGACGTCTTCTACCTGCACTCGCGTCTGCTGGAGCGCTGCGCCAAGCTCTCCGACGAGATGGGTGCCGGTTCGATGACGGGCCTCCCGATCGTCGAGACCAAGGCGAACGACGTGTCGGCGTTCATCCCGACCAACGTCATCTCCATCACCGACGGCCAGTGCTTCCTGGAGTCCGACCTGTTCAACGCGGGTCAGCGTCCGGCGCTCAACGTCGGTATCTCGGTCTCCCGAGTCGGTGGCTCCGCCCAGCACAAGGCCATGAAGCAGGTCTCCGGCCGGCTCCGCGTGGACCTCGCCCAGTACCGCGAGCTGGAGGCGTTCGCCGCCTTCGGTTCCGACCTGGACGCGGCCTCGAAGGCCTCGCTGGAGCGCGGTAAGCGCATGGTCGAGCTGCTGAAGCAGCCGCAGTACGCCCCGTTCCCGATGGAGGAGCAGGTCGTCTCCGTCTGGGCCGGCACCACGGGCAAGATGGACGACGTCCCGGTCGAGGACATCCGTCGCTTCGAGGCCGAGCTGCTGGAGTACCTGCGCCGCGAGCGCAAGGACCTCCTGACCAGCATCGCCGAGGGCGGCAAGATGTCCGACGACACGCTGCAGTCGATCGCCGACGCGATCGCCGCCTTCAAGCAGCAGTTCGAGACCTCGGACGGCAAGCTCCTGGGCGAGGGCTGATCGATGGGCGCTCAGCTTCGCGTTTACAAGCGCCGCATCCAAGCCGTCACCGCGACCAAGAAGATCACCAAGGCGATGGAGATGATCGCCGCCTCGCGCATCGTCAAGGCGCAGCGCAAGGTGGCGGCGTCGATGCCGTACGCGACCGAGCTCACCCGTGCGGTGACCGCGGTGGCGACCGGCTCCAACGCCAAGCACCCGCTCACCACCGAAGCCGAAGCGCCGACCCGCGCCGCGGTCCTGCTCGTCACGAGCGACCGCGGTCTGGCCGGCGGCTACTCCTCCAACGCCATCAAGGCGGCGGAGCGGCTGCGGGAGCGCCTTGCCGACGAGGGCAAGGAGGTCGACACGTACATCGTCGGCCGCAAGGGTGTCGCGTACTACGGCTTCCGCGAGCGCAAGGTCGAGGAATCCTGGACCGGCTTCACCGACAACCCGGCGTACTCCGATGCCAAGAGCATCGCCGCCCCGTTGATCGCGGCCATCCAGAAGGAGACGGCCGAGGGCGGCGTCGACGAGCTGCACATCGTCTTCACGGAATTCGTGTCGATGATGACGCAGAACGCGACGGACGACCGGATGCTGCCGCTTTCGCTCGACGAGGTCGCGGAGGAGAGCACCCGCAAGGGCGAGATCCTTCCGCTGTTCGAGTTCGAGCCGTCGGCCGAGGACGTCCTCGACGCCCTTCTGCCGCGGTACGTCGAGAGCCGTATCTACAACGCACTGCTGCAGGCTGCCGCTTCCGAGCACGCCGCCCGCCGCCGCGCGATGAAGTCGGCCACCGACAACGCCGGGGACCTCATCAAGAGCCTGTCCCGGCTTGCCAACGCGGCCCGCCAGGCCGAAATCACCCAGGAAATCAGCGAGATCGTCGGCGGTGCCAGTGCTCTGGCCGACGCGACCGCGGGGAGTGACAAGTAATGACGACCACTGTTGAGACGGCCGCTGCCACGGGCCGCGTCGCCCGGGTCATCGGCCCGGTCGTCGACGTGGAGTTCCCCGTCGACGCGATGCCGGACATCTACAACGCCCTTCACGTCGACGTGGACGACCCGGCCGAGGCCGGCGCCCGCAAGACGCTGACCCTCGAAGTCGCCCAGCACCTGGGTGACGGCGTGGTCCGGGCGATCTCCATGCAGCCCACCGACGGCCTGGTCCGCCAGGCCCCGGTGACCGACACGGGCACGGGCATCACCGTCCCCGTCGGTGACGTGACCAAGGGCAAGGTCTTCAACACCCTCGGTCAGATCCTGAACGAGCCGGAGGCCGAGGCGCAGATCACCGAGCGCTGGCCGATCCACCGCAAGGCCCCGGCCTTCGACCAGCTCGAGTCCAAGACCGAGATGTTCGAGACCGGCCTGAAGGTCGTCGACCTGCTGACCCCGTACGTCAAGGGCGGCAAGATCGGTCTGTTCGGTGGTGCGGGCGTCGGCAAGACGGTCCTCATCCAGGAAATGATCATGCGTGTGGCGAAGCTGCACGACGGTGTGTCGGTGTTCGCCGGTGTCGGCGAGCGCACCCGTGAGGGCAACGACCTCATCGACGAGATGACCGAGTCGGGCGTTCTGGACAAGACCGCGCTCGTCTTCGGCCAGATGGACGAGCCGCCGGGGACGCGTCTGCGCGTGGCCCTGTCCGCCCTGACCATGGCGGAGTACTTCCGCGATGTGCAGAAGCAGGACGTGCTGCTCTTCATCGACAACATCTTCCGCTTCACGCAGGCCGGTTCCGAGGTCTCCACGCTGCTCGGCCGCATGCCGTCCGCGGTGGGTTACCAGCCGACCCTGGCCGACGAGATGGGTGTGCTCCAGGAGCGCATCACCTCGACGCGTGGTCACTCGATCACCTCGATGCAGGCGATCTACGTCCCCGCGGACGACCTGACCGACCCGGCCCCGGCCACCACGTTCGCCCACCTCGACGCGACGACGGTGCTCTCCCGTCCGATCTCGGAGAAGGGCATCTACCCGGCCGTGGACCCGCTGGACTCGACGTCCCGCATCCTGGACCCGCGCTACATCTCCCAGGACCACTACGCCGCGGCCAGCCGCGTCAAGGGGATCCTGCAGAAGTACAAGGACCTCCAGGACATCATCGCGATCCTCGGTATCGACGAGCTGGGCGAGGAGGACAAGCTCGTTGTCCACCGTGCCCGTCGCGTCGAGCGCTTCCTGTCGCAGAACACCCACGCCGCCAAGCAGTTCACCGGCCTGGACGGTTCGGACGTTCCGCTCGACGAGTCGATCGCCGCGTTCAACGCGATCTGCGACGGGGACTACGACCACTTCCCCGAGCAGGCGTTCTTCATGTGCGGTGGCCTGGACGACCTCAAGGCGAAGGCCAAGGAGCTCGGCGTCTCCTGAGCCTCCGGCTCACCGAGGGGGGTGGGTGTGGTCCCACCCCCCTCACCACGCCCCGTAGAATTGAACCGACACCCGGCCGGGCGGCCGGGTGGTGACCCGAGGAGTCTCCTTGGCTGCTGAGCTGCATGTCGAGCTGGTCGCCGCGGACCGCAGCGTCTGGTCCGGCGAGGCCACGCTGGTCGTGGCGCGCACCACGTCCGGCGACATCGGCATCATGCCCGGTCACCAGCCGCTTCTCGGTGTGCTGGAATCGGGCCCGGTGACGATCCGCACGAGCGACGGCGCCACCGTCATCGCCGCTGTGCACGGTGGTTTCATCTCGTTCGCCGACAACAAGCTGTCGCTGCTGGCCGAGATCGTCGAGCTGGCGGACGAGATCGATGTCCAGCGCGCCGAGCGTGCGCTGGAGCGCGCGAAGTCGGACGCGGACGCCGCCGCCGAGCGGCGCGCCGAGATCCGTCTGCGTGCGGTGGCGGTGCTCTAGCACCCCCACGAACAGATGTTTTTACTCAGCCGCGGCCCGAGCTGGAATTTCCAGCCGTGTCGCGGCTGAGGCGATGCAGGTGCAATTCAGTTCGAATCGGTTCGTTTTCCGTTACTCGACGATGCGAGGAGGTCGGTGGAGATGGTCCTCGCGTTGTGGGTGGGCGTGTCCGTCGTCGTGCTGGTGCTGGTGGGGCTGTTCGTCTTCGGTCTGCGCCGGAGGCTGATCCAGCGGTCCGGGGGCACGTTCGACTGTTCCCTCCGCTGGGACGTCTCCGAGGAGCCGGACCCCTCCGGCAAAGGCTGGGTCTACGGGGTCGCCCGCTACAGCGGTGACCGCGTCGACTGGTTCCGTGTCTTCTCCTACGCTCCTCGCCCCCGCCGGGGCCTGGAGCGTTCTGCGATCGAGGTGATCGCCCGCCGGCTGCCGGAGGGCGAGGAGGAGCTCGCGCTGCTGTCCGACTCCGTCGTGCTCGGCTGTCTCCACCGGGGGACCCGCCTGGAGCTGGCGATGAGCGAGGACGCCCTGACCGGCTTCCTCGCCTGGCTGGAGGCGGCACCGCCCGGCCAGCGGGTCAACGTGGCGTAGGCCCCCGTACACATCAGGGCGGCACGTACGTACACAGCGGGGACTCCCCCCGTACACAGCGAAATACCGGGGAGACGGGGGGCGGACCCGTCTCCCCGGTGCTTTTCCGGGGTGGTGCTGGAGTTACGGCGTGGGGATGACCGCCGCTACGGCTGGAGGCCGCCGTGGATCGCGCTCACCAGTTCACCGTTGCTGGTGTCACCGGAGAACTCCCAGAAGAACGCGCCACCCAGGCCCTGGTTCTTGGCCCAGGTCATCTTGGTGCCGATGGTGGCCGGGGTGTCGTAGCTCCACCAGTTGTTGCCGCAGTGGGCGTAGGCCGTACCGGCGATGGTGCCGGTGGCGGGGCAGGTGTTCTTGAGGACCTTGTAGTCCTCGTTGCCCGCCTCGTACGTGCCCGGGGCCGCGCCGGTCGCCGTGCCGCCGGGGGCGGACTGGGTGACGCCGGTCCAGCCGCGGCCGTAGAAGCCGATGCCGAGGAGCAGCTTCTCGGCCGGGATGCCCTTGCCCCTGAGCTTGGCGATGGCGTCGGCGGAGGTGAAGCCCTGCGTCGGGAGGCCGGGGTACGAGGTCAGCGGGGAGTGCGGGGCCGTCGGTCCCTTGGTCGCCCACGAGCCGAAGAAGTCGTACGTCATCACGTTGTACCAGTCCATGGACTTGGCAGCGCCCGCGTAGTCGGCGGCGTCGATCTTGCCGCCGTCCGAGCCGTCGGCGGTGATGGCGGCGGTGACCAGGTTGTTGGGACCGAACTTGGCCCGCATGGCGTCGGCCATCACCTTGATCGCGGCCGGGCCGCTGTTGTCACAGGTCAGACCGCAGGCGTTGGGGTACTCCCAGTCCAGGTCGATGCCGTCGAAGACATCGGCCCAGCGGGGGTCCTCGACCAGGTCGTAGCAGGACTGGGCGAAGGCGGCGGGGTTCTGGACGGCCTGGCCGAAGCCACCGGACCAGGTCCAGCCGCCGAAGGACCAGAGGATCTTGATGTGCGGGTAGGCGGCCTTCAGCTTGCGGAGCTGGTTGAAGTTGCCGCGCAGCGGCTGGTCCCAGGTGTCGGCGACGCCGTCGACGGACTGGGCCGCGGTGTAGGCCTTCTCGTAGTCGGCGTAGGCGTCACCGATGGTGCACTTGCCGTTCTGCACGTTGCCGAAGGCGTAGTTGATGTGCGTGATCTTCGCCGCGGAGCCGGACGTCACCAGGTTCTTGACGTGGTAGTTGCGCCCGTAGGTGCCCCAGTTGGTGAAGTAGCCCAGGTTGATCTTGTCGCCGGGCGGGGGCGGGTCGTCGCCGCCGGTGGTGCGGACCGAGACGGAGGCGGAGACCGGGCCGACCTGGTCGATCGTGTCCCGGGCCTGGACGGCGTAGGTGTAGTCCGTGCCGGCGGTCAGACCGGTGTCGGTGTGGGTGGTGCCGGTGACCGTGGCGACCTTGGTGCCGTTGCGCAGGACGTCGTAGTTCTTGACGCCCTTGTCGTCGGTGGCGGCGCTCCAGCTGAGCCTCACCGAGGTGTCGGTGACGTTGCTGGTGGTGGGGGTGCCGGGGGCCGAGGGCGGGTTGTCGCCGGGGATGACGGAGCCGTCACAGGAACCGCCGTTCAGCTTACAGCCGCTGGGGGCGCCGGGGCCGGAGCCGTTGAAGCCGAAGCTGACGCTGGCACCGGGGGCGATGTTCCCGTTCCAGCCGAGGTTCTTGGCGGTCCAGCGGTTCCCGGAGCTGGTGACGGTGGCGTCCCAGGCGGAGTTGACGCGGGTCCCGGTGGGGTAGTCCCACTCGATGGTCCAGGAGGAGAGGGCCGTGGTGCCGGTGTTCTTCACCGTCCACTGGCCCTCGAAGCCGCTGCCCCAGTCCGACTTCTTGGTGAACGTGGCGGTGGCCGAGGTGGCGGCCGCGGCCGGAGTGGCGAGCCCCACCATCGCGGCGAACGGGACGGCCAGGGCGGTGAGGCCGGCGATGACCTTGGATCTGCCGTTTCTCAGGGGTATCCATCTGAATCGTGAACGGCGCTGGGGGGTTTCAGTACTCAACGGTGCTCCTGGGGTGAGGTCCAGCAACGGGGGTAATTCGTGGACTGCAAACCCTGCGCCGCCCTGAGTACGGGTGCTCTCGTACTCACCGCAGTGTGTGATGGGTGACACTAGGAAGGTCTGGACCAATCGTCAAGAGGTCTGGACCAAAGATCAGAGGTCCGGGAGCGGCCCGGATCAGACCCCCAACTCCTGTGCCAGTACGGCCGCCTGGACCCGGCTCCGCAGCCCCAGCTTGGCCAGCAACCGGCTGACGTGCGTCTTCACCGTCGCCTCGGCCATCGAGAGCCGCAGCGCGATCTCCGCGTTCGACAGCCCCTCGCCCAGACACCCCAGCACCTCCCGCTCGCGCCGGGTCAGGGCGTCCAGCACCGCCGGATCGGCCGCACCCGCGTGACGTACGCTTCGCGCCCCCGCGAACTCCGCGATCAGCCGGCGCGTCACGGCCGGGGCGATCAGCCCCTCGCCGCGCGCCACCGTCCGTACCGCCTCCAGCAGGTCGTGGGCGTCGGTGTTCTTCAGCAGGAAGCCCGAGGCCCCCGCCCGCAGCGCCCCGAACACGTACGCGTCCAGGTCGAACGTGGTCAGGACCAGGACGTCGGCCAGCTCCTCCGCCACCACCTGCCGCGTCGCCGACACCCCGTCCAGCCGGGGCATCTGTACGTCCATCAGGACCAGATCCGGCCGGATCTCACGCGCCAGCCGCACCGCCGCCTCACCGTCCTCCGCCTCCCCGACGACCTCGATGTCCGGCGCGCTGGAGAGGATCAGCACCAGCCCCGCGCGCACGGCCGCCTGGTCCTCGGCCACCAGTACCCGGATCGTCATTCCCGCATCTCCCTTTCCCGTACGGGCAGTTCGGCCCGTACCCACCAGATCTTGGTGTCGTCGCCGTCCGGCTCGGCCCGCGCCCGGAACGTTCCGCCGAGCAGCGCCACCCGCTCCCGCATCCCCACCAGACCGGCGCCCGAACCCGGCGCCGTGGGCCCGGGGCGGCTGCCGAACACGCTGGTCACCTCGACCGTCAGCACCTCGTCGGCAAGGTCGAGCCGCACGGTCACCGGCCCCGGAGCGGCGTGTTTGAGGGCGTTGGTCAGGGACTCCTGCACGATGCGGTACGCGGCGAACTCGACCGGTGTCGGCAGCGGACCGGCGCTCCCCGCGCGGGAGTCCCGGAGCGTGCAGACCAGCCCGCCCGGCGCGCCGTTGGTGTTCGTCTGCTCGATCAGGGCGTCCAGGGAGACGAGCGTCGGCGCGGCGGCCGGGGCACCGTCCTCCCCGCCCTCGCGCAGCAGCCCGATCAGCCGCCGCATCTCCGCGAGTCCCTCGACGCTGTTCTCCCGGATCACCTTCAGCGCGCTCCGCGAGGTCTCCGGATCGTCGATGGACAGGGCCGCCGTGGAGTGGATCGCGACGGCGGAGAGGTGGTTGGCCACCATGTCGTGCAGCTCCCGCGCCATCCGGGCCCGCTCGGCGACCACCGCCTGGATCCGGTCCATCTCGGCCAGCCGCGCGGTCTGTTCGGCGGCCAGCCGGGCGGCCTCGGCGGCGGCGCGGTGGCTGCGGACACTGACCCCGGTCAGGGCGGGAATGAAGCAGACCAGCCCGATGACGACGCCGATCAGCAGCGCCTCCGGGGTGCGGAACCAGGCCAGGAAGCCGATCGTGGACGCGATGGCGATCAGGAGGGTGGCCACCGGGAGACGGCGGGCGGCGGCGGGGGTCCCGTACAGCACGGCCGCGTACATGACGTCCGTGAACATCAGGACGGTCGCCAGATTCCCCCGGGTGAACTGGTCCGTGATCAGCGCGAGCGCGGCGACGGTCAGCGCCGTCCGCGGGGCGCTGCGCCGCAGCAGCTCCATCGAGGCCATCACGGTCAGCGGTACGAGGGTGATCCAGGGTGCGTAGAAGGGGCGGCCGCCCTGGGTGTGGAGGCCGAGCAGCCACAGGATCAGGCCCCCGGCCAGCCCGGAGACGGCGAGGAGCACATCGTCGCGGCGGGGGCGGAGCGAGGAGGGCACCCCTCCATCCAACACGCACCACCGCCGCCGGGCCTCCCTTCGCAGGCCGATGCGCGACTACATCGAAGGATGCAGCCCCGTTTCGTCACTGCCGACGACGCCTTCCCGCCCCGGGGACGGGAGGCTGAAGGGGAACGGGAGGAGAGAAACGGTGATCGCCCTACTGATCGTGCTCTGCGAGGTCGCCTTCTGGGTGCTGCTGGCCGCCGGGCTCGCGCTGCGGTACGTCGCGAAGAAGCCGAAGCTCGGCGCGGCCGTGCTGCTCTGCGAGCCGCTGCTGGAGGTCGTACTGCTGGTGGTGACGGCGGTCGACCTGAAGAGCGGGGCCGAGCCCGACTGGAAGCACGGTCTGGCCGCCGTCTACATCGGCTTCACGGTGGGCCTCGGCCACCACACCATCAAGAAGGTGGACGCCTGGGTCGCCCACCGCTGGTTCGGCGGCCCGCCCCCGGTGAAGGCGCCGGAGTACGGCCGGGCCCGCGCCGTCCACGAGTGGCGCTCGGCCGCCCGCTGGGTGCTCGCCGGAGTGACCGCGGTGGCGCTGCTCCAGGCGGCGGTCTGGTACGTCGGCCCCGGCGGGGACATCAGCACGCTGCGGATGTGGCAGCAGAAGATGGGCTGGGTGATCGGCATCAGCACGGCCGTCGCCGCGTACTACACGCTCTTCCCGAAGCGGGCCCCGGAGGGCCACGAGGAGACCGCCGCCGAGCGGGAGCCGGCCGAGAAGTAGGACGGCCCCCCGCCCGGTGGCATCCGGCCGGGAAGCGGTACGCCTCCGTCCGGTGGCGTCAGCGCTCGCCGCCCGGCACCCACAGCACGTCCCCGACCTCCTTGTTCGCGCTCCGCGCCAGGATGAACAGGAGGTCGGAGAGGCGGTTGAGGTAGGTGGCGGTCAGGGTGTTCATCGACTCCCCGTGCACCTCCAGCGCCGCCCAGGTGGACCGCTCCGCGCGCCGGACCACGGTGCACGCCTGGTGGAGCAGGGCGGCCCCCGGCGTACCCCCGGGAAGGATGAAGCTGCGGAGCTTCTCCAACTCCTCCAGGAAGCGGTCGCAGTCCGCCTCCAGCTTGTCCACGTAACTCTGCTCGACCCGCAGCGGCGGGTACTCGGGCTCCGCCACCACCGGGGTGGACAGGTCGGCGCCCACGTCGAAGAGGTCGTTCTGGACCCGTACGAGGACCTTCACCACGTCCTCGGAGAGCTGCCCCAGCGCGACGGCGGCCCCGATCGCCGCGTTGGCCTCGTTGGCGTCCGCGTACGCCGCGATCCGCAGATCGGTCTTGGCGGTACGGCTCATGTCGCCGAGGGCCGTGGTGCCCTGGTCGCCGGTCCGGGTGTAGATGCGCGTCAGATTGACCATGGGTCCAGCGTAGTGAGGCCCGCACCCTCAACTACGCGTGGCACGGAGCCGAATGACGCGTCTCGGTGTGATGTCCGTCATTCGAGACGTGACGCGCATCTCTTCACGGCCACAGCGCCCCCGACGGGTACTAATCTCCGCCGGAGAGCAATGTGAACCGCCGTGAACAGATGCCGCAGAGGCGGACAGAGAACAAGGGGTGCGAACGTGGCCAGGAAGCTCGCCGTCATCGGGGCCGGACTCATGGGATCCGGGATCGCGCAGGTCTCCGCCCAGGCGGGCTGGGACGTCGTGCTGCGGGATGTCACCGACGCGGCGCTGACCCGCGGTCTGGACGGCATCAAGGCCTCGTACGACAAGTTCGTCTCCAAGGGCAAGCTGGAGGCGTCCGACGCCGAGGCCGCGCTCGCCCGCATCACCACGACCACCGATCTCGACGCCGTCGCGGACGTGGATGTCGTGGTGGAGGCGGTCTTCGAGAAGCTGGAGGTCAAGCACGAGATCTTCCGCGCCCTGGACAAGGTCGTCGGCGAGAACACCGTGCTCGCCTCGAACACCTCCGCCATCCCGATCACCAAGATCGCGGCCGTGACGGAGCGTCCGGAGCGCGTGGTCGGCGTGCACTTCTTCTCGCCGGTCCCGATGATGCAGCTCTGCGAGCTCGTACGCGGCTACAAGACCAGTGACGAAACGCTCGCCACCGCGCGGGAGTTCGCCGAGTCGGTCGGCAAGACCTGCATCGTCGTCAACCGCGATGTGGCGGGCTTCGTCACCACCCGGCTCATCTCGGCCCTCGTTGTCGAGGCCGCCAAGCTGTACGAGTCGGGCGTGGCCACGGCCGAGGACATCGACACCGCCTGCAAGCTCGGGTTCGGCCACGCCATGGGCCCGCTCGCCACGGCCGACCTGACCGGCGTCGACATCCTGCTCCACGCCACCGGCAACATCTACACCGAGTCCCAGGACGAGAAGTTCGCCGCCCCCGAGCTGATGCGCCGGATGGTCGACGCAGGTGACATCGGGCGCAAGAGCGGGCAGGGCTTCTACACGTACTGACCGCAGCCGCACCCCCGGCCCGTCGGCCCGCCGCCGTCAGGGCCGGGGGAGCCCGGAGGGCCGGGAAGTGTACCCGGCAGTGTCCCGTCTCCGACGAACCGACGTCACTCCACCGAGTGAATTCGGTATCGGTTCGCTTACAGACGGCAACTTCCCTGTCGTCGCGGCAGTCAGTTGTGGGAGAGACAGAAGAGACAGACGGACCTCGCTACGGACAACAGCAGGGGAGCGCATATGCATATCAGGGGCGACCACGCCGAGCTGGTCGTCGGGGGCCGCCTCGACGTCCGAAGCGCGGCGGACGCCCGTACGGTCCTCCACTCGGCCGTCGACGACGGAGTCGGCGATCTCGTGCTGGACCTGACCGAGCTGAATTCCTGGGACGCCACCGGGCTCGGCGTCATCATGGGGGCCCACCGCCGGGCCGGGCGGGCCGGACGCCGGCTCGTGCTGCGCGGCGTTCCGCCGCAGATGCAGCGGCTCCTGGTGGCCACCCGGCTGCACCGCATCCTGGCGATCGAGGGCGGGATCGCCGCCGATTCACTGCCGCGCGTCTGAGCCGGACGGGGGCAGAAGACGCGCAATCCTCACCGGAATGTGACGTCCCGGACGGCATGGCACCCCGCCCGCGCGTGGATACTGTGCGAAGGTCTAGGGTTCGGGCCGTCTGCCCCATGACACCCACCCGTGGCAGACACCGGACCGGAAGCGACAGCGAGGCGTGCGAGGCCGGAGGGGCAACCGAGCGCGACGCGTCTGGGGGACTTGTTGATGGACCCGACACACCAGGGGCCGGAGGAGTACGGGCCGGAACACGACCGTTCCGACGGGCGGCGGAGGCCGTCCCGTGAGTCCAACGCCGCCGACTTCGGGCAGCCGGCACCGCAGCAGGTCCGCGTCGTCCAGCTCACGGCGGGCGACCTCCTGCTCACGGTCAACCCCGTCGACGGCAGCGAGGTCGAGGCCTGCCCGCCCGGCGCGGAGCCCGCCGCACCCGTCCGCCGCACCCCCGCCGACCGCGCCGACCACGAGCGCGCCGGCGCACCACCCGTCCCGGCGGGCCCGCCCGCCCTTCAGCTGCCCCTGCTGGAGCGGCAGGAGGAGCGCGAGCGGCTGGTGGGCCTGCTGGCCCGGGGCCGCAGCGTCCGCCTCACCGGCCAGGCAGGCTCCGGCCGCACCGCGCTGCTGGCCGCCGTCGCCGCCGACTGCGCGGACCTGGCCCCCGACGGTGTCGTACGGCTCAACGGCCACCGGCGCACCGCCGCCGACCTGCTGTACGGCCTCTTCGACGCGATCCACCACGCCCCGCTGCACCGCCCCGGCCCCGAGGAACTGCTCGCCCTCGTCCGCTCCATCGGCGCCGTCGTGGTCATCGACGACCTGGAGATTGGCGGAGCGGCCCTCGACGGGCTCCTGGAAGCCACCCCCGAGTGCGCCTTCCTTCTCGGCACCACCCCCGACCTCACCGCCCCCGGCGCCGACGCCCGCCTGGAGGAGGTCCTCCTCGCCGGGCTCGGCCGTTCCGCCTCACTGGAGCTGCTGGAGAAGGTCGTCGAGCGCCCCCTCACCGAGGAGGAGCGGAACTGGGCGGGCGACCTCTGGTTCGAGTCCGAGGGGCTGCCGCTGCGCTTCGTCCAGGCCGGATCGCTGCTGCGTCAGCGCGACCTGCTCAACACCGACCCCACGGCCTTCGACGAGTACGACTACTTCGAGCCACGCCCGGACGACGCGCCCCCGGTCCCCGAAGCCCCCACGCCCGAGACCCTGGACGTGCCGCTGCCGAGCCTCGGCGAAGGGGCCGCGCCCGCCGTGCTGCTCGCCTCCCGGCTCAGCGAGGCGGCCCGCGAGACCCTGCGCTTCACCGTCGCGCTCGGCGGCGAGGTGCCGCACCAGGCCCATCTGCCGGCCCTCGTGGGCGACACCCACGCGGACGCGGCCCTCGGCGAACTGGCGAGCTGCGGACTGCTCTCCCCGGCGGGCCCCCGCTACCGGCTCGCCGCCGGAGTCCTGGCCCAGCTGGAGGCCGGCGGCTACGCGGAGGGCGCCGCCGCCCATGCTCGTACGGCCGCCCAGCACTACGCCTGGTGGATCTCGCACCCCTCGGTCACCCCGCAGCGGGCCGCCGCCGAGGCCGACGCCGTCGTCGCCGCGATGGGCCGCCTGGTCCCCGACGGCGAGGCGGGCCAGGCCAGCGCGGCCGTCCTGCTGGCCCGCAGCGCCGCTCCCGCCCTCGCCGCGGGGTTGAGCTGGGGCGCCTGGGAGAAGGCGCTCAGGGCGGGCCAGGAGGCCGCCCGGATCGCCGGTGAGGTCGCCGAAGAGGCGTACTTCCACCATGAGTTGGGCGTTCTCGCGCTCTGCACCGGCAACCTCGACCGGGCCCGTACGGAGCTGGAGACCTCGATCTCCATGCGCGGCGCGCTCGCCGACAAGTCCGGGGCGGTGGCCGGACGCCGGGCCCTCGCCCTGGTCACGGACCGCTCCGGCGGCCTGGTCTCCCCGGGGCTGGTCCAGGCGGGCGACGACATCCCCGCCGTACACCAGGACTTCCCCGGTACGCCGCCGGGCGGGTTCCCGGGCCTGCCGCCGTTCGTCCGGCAGGAGGAGGAGCCCACCACGGTGGCCGCCCCCCTGAACGTCCCCGCGCCGAAGCGGGGCGGCGGGCGCGCGATCCTGGGCGGTGCGCGGCGCAACCTGGCCGCCGCCGGGGCGGGCGCGCTGCTGGTCGGGGTGCTCGGCACGGTGGTCGCCCTCGGCCTCGCCGCGAACGGCCCCGAGGCGCCGGGCAGCCGCAACGTCACCACCGAGCAGTCGGCCACCGAGGGCGCGACCGACGACGGGCTCCCCGCCGACGAGCCGGACCAGGGCCCCGCACCGGACGACCGCACCCCCGGCGACGAGGCGCCCGTCGAACCCGTTCCCTCGGTGCCGGTGGCGCCCACCACCTCCGGCTCGCCCTCCCCGGGCCCCTCGTCGCCGGACGGGAGCCCGCCGGGCACGGACGAGCCGTCCAGCCCGCCGCCCACCGACCCGACCTCCGACGGGCCGTCCCCGAGCGGCGGGCCGACCACGCCGACCAAGCCGCCGACGACCCCGCCCACCACGCCCCCGACCACGCCGCCCACCGAGACACCGACGACCCCGCCGACCGAGACGCCGACCGAGGAGCCCCCGGGCGAGCCGGACACCTCCACCTCCGCCAGCGGCCCCGCCGAGTCGGTCAGCGCCAGTGCCAGTGCCCCGACGGCGGGCGACGACCCCACGGAGACGGACGCCTGACACACCGAAGCCCCGACACACGGAAGCCGGGCACCCCGTCAAAGGGGTGCCCGGCTCCGGTCGTTCGGGGGCGGGCGGTCAGAACAGGCGCAGCTTGTCGTCCTCGATGCCGCGCATCGCGTCGTAGTCGAGCACCACGCAGCCGATGCCCCGGTCCGTCGCGAGGACCCGGGCCTGCGGCTTGATCTCCTGGGCCGCGAAGACGCCCCTGACCGGCGCGAGGTGCGGGTCGCGGTTGAGCAGCTCCAGATAGCGGGTCAGCTGCTCCACCCCGTCGATGTCACCGCGCCGCTTCAGCTCCACGGCCACCGTCCGCCCCTCCGCGTCCCGGCAGAGGATGTCCACCGGGCCGATGGCGGTGGGGTACTCACGGCGGATCAGGGTGTGGCCCTCGCCCAGGATCTCGATCCGGTCGGCGAGCAGCTCCTGGAGGTGTGCTTCCACGCCGTCCTTGATGAGCCCCGGGTCCACGCCCAGCTCGTACGAGGAGTCGTGGAGGATTTCCTCCATCGTGATGATCAGTTTTTCGCCCGCCTTGTTCACCACCGTCCAGATGCCTTCGTCGTCGCCGGTGCCGACCTTCAGGGCACACGGCGGTGACATCCAGTTGAGCGGTTTGTACGCCCGGTCGTCGGCGTGGATCGAGACGCTGCCGTCCGCCTTCACCAGGATCAGACGGGGGGCGGAGGGCAGGTGGGCTGTGAGCCGGCCCGCGTAGTCCACGGAGCAACGGGCGATGACGAGACGCATGGTCGGCAACGCTACTCGACGACGGGGCCCCGACGCGATTTCCCCACCTGTCGACCCCTGTCACTCGCTCCTCACCGAAGAGGGGCGCAGTGGGCTTGCCCCTCTTTGCGCCCCTTCGTTGGTGGCCGGTTGTGTTCCCAATCTCCTGGTGCGGCCCCCACCGCGCGCTTAACGTGGATGCAGGAGGTCGCCGCCCGTGCACGCTGCGTCGTCGCCCTTCTTCCCTGCCCGTAAGGCCCCGGTCACCGTCCGGGGTCGCGAGAGGAGAACCCATGTCGCTCGACGTCTCACCGGCGCTGTTGGAACAGGCCGAGCGAGGCGAGGTCGACGAAGCCGACTTCGTCGACTGCGTCCGGACCTCCCTGCCTTTCGCGTGGGAGATGATCAGCTCTCTGGTGGCTCAGCTGAAGGTCGACGGCGGCCAGTTCGCCGACAACCAGACGCCGCCGCCGGACGAGCAGGCACGTGGTCAGCTGCTGCGCGCGCTCGCGAGTGATGCGATACGCGGCGCGCTCCAGCGGCACTTCGGAGTACGTATCGCCTTCCAGAACTGCCACCGCGTCGCGGTGTTCCCCCTGGACGCCTCGGTTGACGACCGGCTGGCCAAGTTCACTTCGGTGAGGGGCCAGTTGCTCAACCAGTCGCCCGGACTACGGGACTGCTGAGCGCTTCTGCTGCCGCTTCGGGCCGCGGGAGGTGCAACTGGCTCCGGGGCGGCAGCTCCCGTACCACCGCACCACGTTCCACGCGAGGTCGTCCCCATGCACAGGCGCAGGTCAGGTGAGCAGCGGCAGCACGTCCGCGCCCAGGCGCCGCACGTTCTCCTCGGTCGCCGCGAGGTCGCCCGACCCCTCCACCAGGAGGGCGAAGCGGGTGATGCCGGTCCGCTCGGCCGTGGCCGCGAGCCGGTCGGCGGCCAGCTTCGGCGGGCCCACCGGATGCAGCCCGCACAGCAGTTCCGTGTACGCGACCGGGTCCCGCATCACGCGGTGCCGGTCGTCGACCGTGACATGGGCGTCCAGCCCCTGACGCAGCCAGCCGGGCATCGTCTTCACCAGCGTCTCCGTGGCGTCCCCGGGGCCGTCCGCGATCTGGGCCACCCCCGCGGACACATGTGCGGCCCCCTCGACCACGTCCGGCGGATGACCGGCCTCCCGGGCCGCCGTACGCCACAGGGCGACCATCTCCGCCTTCTCCTCGTCCCCGCAGTGCATGCCCAGCAGCATCGGCAGCGCCCGGCCCGCCGCCAGCCGCACGGTCTTGGGCGAGGTGCACGCCACGATCACCTCGGGACCCTCCGACGGCGCCTCCGCCGGACCCTCCGACGGCCCGGCCAGCAGCTCGTCCGCGCGCGGCACCACCGCCACCTCACGGAAGCCGAACCGCTCCCCGCGCCCGGCGACCCGCGGCTCCCGCAGCCAGTCGAGCAGCAGCTCCAGCGCCTCGGGGAAGCCGTTCTCGTACGCGTCGAGACCGCCCCCGAAGACCTCCAGATCCACCCAGGGCCCGCCCCGGCCCACCCCGAGCGAGAACCGTCCGCCGCTGGTCAGATGGAGCAGCGCGGCCTGTTCGCCGAGGGCGACGGGGTGGTGGTTGGGCAGCACGCTGACGGCCGTGCCGACCCGGATCCTGCGCGTCCGGCCCAGCAGCAGCGCGGCCAGCGTGGTGGCGGACGGGCAGACCCCGTACGGCACGAAGTGGTGCTCGGCCAGCCAGACCGAGTCGAGCCCGGACTCCTCCGCCGCCTCGGCGGAGCGGACGGCCCGGTGCAGGGCCTCGCCGGGTCCCTGTCCCGGGAACTGGGCTGCCAGAACGAACGTTCCGATGCGCATCGCGTGTTGCCTCCTTGCGGCCGACGCGTGTCTCCCCCACTGGCAACAACGTCTGACACGTGCCAAAGGCACGGTCCGGCGCGAAGTTGTTGCGATTTTCCGCTAACTCACTCCCGTGCCCGAACGTGCCGGACCGCACGGCCCCGCCCCACCCGGCACCTGCCCCCGGCGGCAGCCTCTAGGCTTGTTGCCACCGTGCCCGAACCGCTCCCGTGAGGTGTCCCGTGTCCCCGCGCCGCAACCGCCCCCGTGGCGGCGACAGTCCCGACGAACACCCCGGTACGGCGCCGGGGCGGTACGGCGGGGGAGGGGCGACCGAGAGCTGGCAGGGCGAGGAGTGGTCGGTGCGCCCGGTGAGCGGGGCGAGCGCCCAGGGCAAGCGGTACCGCTGCCCCGGCTGCGACCAGGAGATCCCCTCCGGCGTCCCGCACCTCGTCGCCTGGCCCGAGTTCGGCGGCATCGACGACCGCAGGCACTGGCACAAGGCCTGCTGGAACGCGAAGGACCGCCGCACCACCCGGGTGCAGCGGTCCAGGAACGCACCGCGCTACTGAGCGCCTGACGCCCGGCCGGACGCCGTGCCTCAGCCGTCGCGCCTCAGACGTCGCGCCGGTCCAGCACCAGGTAGGCGCCGCCCATGGCCACGGCCGCGAGGACCAGCATCAGCAGCACCGGCGTCCAGCCGGAGGGGCTGGAGTCGGTGATCCCCGAGCCGTACAGCGCGGCGAGCTGGGTGGGGATCGAGTACTCCAGGAGGAAGAGCTGAAGCCCGCGCAGGCTCTCGGAGAGCATGAACAGCGCGAGGACCAGCGGCAGCAGCACCACCGCGATCATGACCGTGATGGCGCCCGCCGAGTGCCGGATGATCGCGCCGACGGCCAGCGACATGAGGCCCAGGGCCGCGATGTAGAGCCCGACGCCCACGGTGGCGCGCAGCCATACGGAACCGGATTCGACGCCGCCGCCCAGGATCACCGTCTGGAACGCCGCGACGACCGTGGCGGTGACCGTGGTGATGGTGAAGGTGAGCAGGAAGAAGACGATCGCCTTCGCCGTCAGCACCCGGGCCCGGCTCGGGCACGCCGTCAGCGTCGTACGGATCATGCCGGTGCTGTACTCGGAACCGATGGTCAGCACACCGAGGGTGATCACGCAGATCGAGCCCAGCAGCACCCCGAAGAAGCCGAGGCCCACGACCGGCTCGCCGCCCAGATCGGTGTCGGCCGCGGCGACCAGCAGCGCGGCCATCAGGCCGATCGCCACCATCAGCACGATCATCACGCCCAGCGTCCACATCGTGGAGCGGACGGAGCGGATCTTCGTCCACTCCGAGGCGACCGCGTCGCCGAGCGTGGCGTGGCGGATCGGGATGGGCGACTCGTAGGACACCGGAAGCTCCGGCTGCGGGTGCTCGTGGGCCTGCTCGGCGGCCGGCGTCGTCATCGGGGGTCCTCGCTGGTCTGCTCCCCGGCCGGGGCGGCGGAGGAGGGCTCGGGGGTGGACGTGAGGGAGGGGGCGGGCGCGGCCCGGCCCGCTCCGGGCGGCGGCGGGGCGTACCAGCTCTGCTGGACCGCCTCCGGCCGGAGCGGCCCGGGGCCGGGCTCGGCCCCGTAACCGTCCTGAACGGCCCCGTAGGGCCCCTCCACAGGCTCCAGGAGCCCCGCCTTGGCGTCGTCCGTCGAGCGGTAGTCCACGACGCCCTGCGTCATCCGCATGTACGCCTCCTCCAGCGAGGCCCGGTGCGGCGACAGCTCCCAGAGCCGTACGTCGGCCCCGTGGGCCAGGTCGCTGATCCTCGGCAGCGGCAGACCGGTGACGCGCAGGGCGCCGTCCGGCTCGGACATCACGCTGCCGCCCGCCTCGATGAGCGAGCTCGTCAGCTTCTCCCGCTCCTCGGGGGCGCCGGTGGGCACCCGGACCCGGGCGAAGTCGGCGGAGTTCGCCGAGATGAAGTCGGTGACGCTCATGTCGGAGAGCAGCCGGCCGCGCCCGATCACGATCAGATGGTCGGCGGTGAGGGCCATCTCGCTCATCAGATGGCTGGAGACGAAGACCGTGCGCCCCTCGGCCGCCAGCGTCTTCATCAGGTTGCGGACCCAGTGGATGCCCTCGGGGTCGAGACCGTTGACCGGCTCGTCGAAGAGCAGCACCTGCGGGTCCCCGAGCAGCGCCGCCGCGATCCCCAGCCGCTGCCCCATGCCCAGTGAGAAGCCGCTGGAGCGCCGCTTGGCGACGTCCTGGAGGCCGACGACCCCCAGCACCTCGTCCACTCGCCGGGCCGGGATCCCGGCCAGCTGGGCCAGCGACAGCAGGTGGGTGCGGGCGGTCCGCCCGCCGTGCACGGCCTTGGCGTCCAGCAGCGCACCCACCTGTCGCGGCGCGTTCGGCAGGCTCCGGTAGGGGTGCCCGCAGACCGTCACATGGCCCGCCGTCGGCCGGTCCAGGCCGAGAATCATCCGCATGGTCGTGGATTTACCCGACCCGTTGGGTCCGAGGAAGCCGGTGACGGCCCCCGGCCGCACCGTGAAGGAAAGGTCGTCCACGGCCGTCTTCGCGCCGTAGCGCTTGGTCAGGCCGACTGCCTCGATCATTCTCCAGCCCCATCGACTCACTCTGTGGTCGGGGCTGGGGCCGCCTGGCCACACACCCCCCGTAAGAGTTAGGAGGATAACCAGGCCTTGACGGTTCCGGCCAAGTTCCGTACCGGCTGCGAGCGGACCGTTACGGGCTCTACGCGTCCCGGTTCCTCAGCACCAGGTAGCCGCCGATCACCGCCGCCACCACCCAGGCGACCATGATCCCGAGCCCGCCCCAGGGGCCGTAGGGCGCGGGATCGCTGCCCAGCGCGTCCGGGACGACCTGCATGATCTTCGACCCGGCCCGGTCGGGGAAGTACTGGATGACGTCCTTGGCGTACGGCACCGCGGCCAGGATGGTGGAGATCAGCAGGAAGAACGGGATCAGGATGCCCATCGACAGCATGGAGCTGCGCAGCATCGCCGTGACGCCCATGGAGAAGATCGCGATCAGCCCCATGTAGAGACCGGCGCCGACCACCGCGCGCAGGACGTTCTCCTCGCCGAGGGTGGTTCCCCGGTCGCCCAGCAGGGCCTGGCTGAGGAAGAACGAGACGAAGCTGGTGAGCAGGCCGACCAGGAGGGCCAGCACCCCGGCCACGGCGATCTTGCTGAAGAGGAGCGTCCCGCGCTGCGGCACGGCCGCCAGTGAGGTGCGGATCATGCCGGAGCTGTACTCCGTACCGATCACGAGCACCCCGAACACGATCATGGCGAGCTGGCCCAGGGCCGTCCCGGAGAAGCTGACGAGCGTCGGGTCGAAGGTGAGCCGCTCGGCCTCGGAGAGGTCGTCGTACGTGACGTTCAGCAGGGCGCTGATGCCCGCGCTCATGGCGACCGTGACGGCGAACGCGCAGATGAGCGTCCAGGTGGTGGAGGAGACCGTGCGGATCTTGGTCCACTCGGAGTTGAGGACTGCGGGTACCGAAGCCATCGTCGTCACGCCCCCTGGTTGTCGGTGCCGGAGGTGCCGGAGGTCTCGGCGGTGCTGTCGGTGGCGGTGGGGGAGGCGGTGCCTCCGGGCTGGTCCCAGCCCTCGCCCCAGCCCTGCCCGGCCACCGGAGGCGGTTGCGCCCCGCTCGGTCCGGAGTGGGCGTGATACTCCACGGACGAGGCGGTCATCTGCATGAACGCCTCCTCCAGGGAGGCCCGCTGTGCGCTCAGCTCGTGCAGTACGACCTGGTGACGGGCCGCCAGTTCGCCGAGCTCCTCGGTGGTGGCGCCGTCGACCTCCAGGACGCCGCCGTCCGCCTCGACGGCGGTGAAGCCCCCCTGGCTCAGGGCGTCACGCAGCTGCTCCGGCTGCGGTGAGCGCAGCCGTACATAACTGCGGGAGTTCTCATGGATGAAGTCCGCCATGGAGGTGTCGGCGAGCAGCCTGCCCTGGCCGATCACGATCAAATGGTCCGCCGTGAGCGCCATTTCGCTCATCAGATGGGAGGAGACGAAGATCGTCCGGCCTTCGGCGGCGAGCGCCTTCATCAGGTTGCGGATCCAGTGGATGCCCTCGGGGTCCAGACCGTTGACGGGTTCGTCGAACATCAGGATCTCGGGGTCGCCCAGCAGGGCGGAGGCGATGCCGAGGCGCTGGCCCATGCCGAGGGAGAAGCCCTTGGACTTCTTCTTCGCGACCGCGCCCAGACCGACGGTGTCCAGGACCTCGTCGACCCGCTTGCTCGGGATGCGGTTGCTCTGCGCGAGACAGAGCAGGTTGTTGTACGCGCTGCGGCCGCCGTTCATCGACTTGGCGTCGAGCAGCGCCCCGATGTACTTCAGCGGTTCCTGGAGTTCGTGGTAGGGCTTGCCGTCGATGCGCACCGTACCGCTGGTGGGCCTGTCCAGATCGAGCATCATCCGCATGGTGGTGGATTTCCCCGCCCCGTTGGGGCCCAGGAAACCGGTCACCATGCCCGGTCTCACCTGGCATGTCAGATGGTCCACGGCGACCTTGGTGCCGAATCGCTTGGTCAGTCCTTCGAGCTCGATCATGGACACACGCTAGAACGGCCGCGCGCCCGGCGCCACCACAAAGGCGGAACCGGGCGCGCGGAACGAGGCGTTCCGTGAATCAGCGGGTCTGCTGGGCCGGAACACCGCGCTGGGCGGGCTCGTCGTCCACCGGGGAGCCGGCGGCGGCCACCGCGGCACCGGTCAGCGTGGCCAGCATCTCGCGGACGTTGGTCAGCTGCGCGTTGATGGAGTCGCGGCGGTTGGTGAGCGCCGCGAGCTCGCGCTCGGACTCGCTGCGGATCCGGTCGGCCTTGGCGTTGGCGTCGGCCACGATGTCCTCGGCCTGGCGCTGCGCGGTCTCCACCGTCTGGCGGGCCCGGCGCTCGGCGTCCGTGCGGAGCTTCTCGGCCTCCAGGCGGAGCTGCTCGGCGCGGTGCTCGATCTCGGCGAGGCGCTTCTCGGCCTTGGCCTGACGGGACGCGAGGTCGCGCTCCGACTGCTCACGGCGCTTGGCGAGGTTCGTCTCGAAGTCGGCGGCGGCCTGGGCGGCCTTGGCACGGGTCTCCTCGAAGAGGGCGTCCGCCTCCTCGCGCTTCTGCTGCGCGTCCTTCTGGGCCTCGCTGCGCAGCGTGGTCGCCTCGCCCTTGGCCTTCTCGACGATGCGGACGCCCTCGTCCTCGGCCTTCGACTTGCGCTCGGCCGCGAAGGACTCCGCGTCGTTGCGCACCTGCTGGGCGGCCGACTCGGCCAGCTCGCGGTGCTGCTCGGCGGCGCGACGGGCCTCCTCGCGCAGGTCCTTGGCCTCCTCCTCGGCGAGGCGGAGGATCTTCTCGACACGGGCACCGAGCCCGGCGTACGACGGCTCGGCGTCGTTCACCTGGGCCTGGGCGTTCTGCGTTTCGAGGTGCAGCTCCTCGATCCGCTTTTCCAGGGACGTGATGCGGGCCAGGGCGCTATCACGGTCGGCGACGAGCTTGGTAATGCGGTCGTCCACCTGACCGCGGTCGTAACCACGTCGCACGAGCTCGAAGCCGAAGGGGGAGGAAGGGTCACTCATGGGGTTCCTGTCGAATGAGACCGGTGAGGTGATAGGGGAATCCTAGGGGCCATAGCGGCGTGTCAGCGTGCAGATGTCGGTTTGATCTGGAGAATGACACCCCTTTTGAGTGGCTGACCCCCGGAGTGCTTGCCACTCGAAGGGTTGAATGTCCATGACGAAGCACGCGCCCCCGTACGCCTGCTTCCTCCGGACGTCCTCTGTTTCTCCCCCGTACGTCTTCTCCCCCGTACGTCTGCTGCGTTCTCCCCCGTAAGTCTGCCGTTCGGTGTCACCCGTACGTCTGCCGTTCGGCGTCCCCCGTAGGACCGGAGCCCCGCGACCGCTACCTCCCCGACGACTTGCCCCCCGACCGCGTGCCCGCCGTCGCGGGTGCCTTGGCGCCCCCGGCCGGTCCGTCCGCCGGTTTGCCGCCCCCGCCGGGAGCCTCGAAAGACTCCAACGCCTCCAGCACGTCCTGGACACGGGAGATCTCCGTATTGATGTCCTCGCGCCTGCGCACCAGGACGTCCAGCTCGTGTTTCCCGTCGGCGACCGTCTTCTCCGCCTCGGCCTGCGCGTCGGCCCGCAGCTTCTCCGCCTCGCGGATCAGCCCGGCCTTCTTGGCCTCGGCCTCCTTCAGTAGCGACTCGGCCCGTTTCACCGCGGCGATCCGGACCTTGCTCGCCTCCGAATTGGCCTCGGCCAGCAGCTCCTTGGCCTTCGCCTCGGCCTCGTCGCGCTGCTCGGTCGCCGCCTTCATCAGGTTGTCGACGCGCTCGCCCGCGGTCTTCATCTGCTCGGACGTCTCGCGCCGGGCCCGCTCGTGGAGCTCCTCGATCTCGCTCTCCAGCCGGGCCCGCAGCTCCTCGGCCCGCTCCCGGATCTGGGTCGCGTCGCGCCGCGCGCCGACCAGCAGCTCGTCGGCGTCGGTGCGGGCGCGCTCCACCAGGGTGTTGCCCTCGACGGTCGCCTCCGAGGTGATCCGCTCGGCCTCCTTGCGGGCCGCGCCGACCATGGTGTCGGCCTGTGTCTCCGCCTCGGTGGCCGTACGCAGCGCCTCTTCCCGCGCCTTGTTGATGAGCTGGTCCGCCTGCTCCGCCGCGTCCGCCCGGCGCTTGGCCGCCGCCTCGCGCGCCTCGTCCACCACCCGGTCCGCCTCCTGGCGGGCCTGGGAGCGCAGCTCCTCGGCCACCGACTCCGCCTCGGCGCGCAGCCGTTCGGCCTCCTCGCGGGTGCGGGCGGCGTGCTCCTGCGCGGAGCCGAGGTGCTCGGCCGCCTCCGTACGCAGCCGCTCGGCCTCCTCGCCCGCCTCGGCCAGCAGCCGGTCGGCCTGCTCGTTCGCGTCCTTGCGGCGCCGGTTGGCCTCCGTGGTGGCCTCCACCACGAGCTGCTCGGAGGACTGGGCCGCCTCGTTGCGGATGCGCTCGCTCTCGGTCGTCGACTCGGCCATGAGCCGGTCCGACTGGGCCGCCGCCTCCGAACGGATGCGGTTGGCGTCCTGCCGGGCCTCGGCCCGGGCCTTCGACGCGTCCTGCTCCGCCGAGGCGAGGGCGTCGGACGCCTCCGTACGCACCCGCTGGCTGTACTCCGAGGTGTCCGCGCGCAGCCGCTCCGACTCGGCGATCGCCTCGGAGACCGTACGCTCGGCCAGCGCCTTGGCGGCCTCCGTCTCCTCGTGGGCCTCCCGCCGGAGCCGGTCGGCCTCCTCGCCCGCCTCCCGGCGCAGCCTGCCCGCGTCCTCGGAGGCGCGGTCCCGCTCGGCGTGCGCGTCGGCGCGGACCCGGTCCGCCTCCTCCTGCGCCTCGGTACGGGTGCGCTCCGCGACATGCTCGGCCGTCGAGCGCAGCCCGGCGATCTCCTCCTCGGCCTGCTCCTGGAGCCCGGAGACGGAGTCCCGCACCTGCTGGGCGGTCTGCTCGGCCGCCGAGACCAGCTCGGTCGCCCGGGCGTCCGCCTCCTCGACCAGCCGCTGCGCCTCGGCCTGCGCCTCCTCCACCCGCTTGCGGGCGGAGGCGAGCAGCTCCTCGCTCTGCTCGCGGGCCCGCTCGCGCTCCTGCCCCGCTTCCGTACGGGCGGCGCCGAGGATCTCCTCGGCCTCCCGGCGGCGGCGCGTGGCCTCCTCCTGGGCGGCCTCCAGCGCCTCGGCGGCCTCGGCCCCGACCCGCTCGGCGGCGGCAGCGGCCTCCGCGCGCACCCGGTCGGCACTCTCCTGCGCCTCGGTCTTCAGCCGCTCGGCCTCGGCGGCGGCCTCGCTCCGCAGCCGTACGGCGATGCTCTCGCCCTCGGCACGGGACTGCGAGGCGTCCGCCGCGGCCTCGTCACGCAGCCGCTCGGCCTCCGCCCCGGCCTGCTCGGTCAGCGCACGGGCCCGCTCGGCGGCCTCGGCGCGCTGCCGCTCCGCCTCCTCGGTCGTCTCGCGGCGGATCCGCTCCGCTTCCGTACGGGCTTCGCCGAGCGCCTCCTCGGCGGCGGCGAGCCGGGTCTCGGCCTCGGTGTGCAGCCGCTCCAGCTCGTCGGCGGCCTCGGCCTGCCGGGCGGCGACCGCGCGCTCGGTCTCCTCGCGCAGCTCGGCGGCGGCCCGCTCGGCCCCGGCCGTGGTGGCCTCCGCCTGCTCCTCGGCCTCGGCCCGCAGCTTCTCGGCCTCGGCGCGGGTGCGCTCCAGCGTCTCTTCTGCTTGCTTGCGCAGGGTGGCCGCGCGCTCGGCGGCCTCGGCGCGGATGCGCTCGCTCTCGCCGTTCGCCTTGGTGCGCAGCTCGTCCGCGTCGGAGCGTGCCTCGGTCAGCAGCTCCTCCGCCTTGCGGGCGCCCTCCTCCAGCTGCTGGACCGCCTCGCGGCGGGCCTCGCCCCGGATGCGCTCGCCCTCGGCGACCGCCTCGGAGCGCAGCTGCTCGGCCTCGCCGCGCAGCCGGCGGGCCTCCTCCTGGAGCTCGACCGTCTTGGCCCGGTACTCCTTGGTGTCGTCCTTCGCCGCACCCTTGAGCTCGTCCGCCTGCTCGGCGGCCTCGCCGCGCAGCCGGTCCGCCTCGGCCTCGGCCTCGCGGCGGATGCGCTCGGCCTCCTCGCTCGCGGCCTTCGTGGTCGACCGGGCGTCCTCGGAGGCCTTGGTGAGGACTTCCTCGGCGCTGCGGGCCGCCTTGGCGAGCTGGGCCGCGGCGTCCTCGGCGGCTGCCGTACGGGCCTTCTCGGCCGCCTCGGCGACCACGCGGTCGGCCTCGGCACGGGCGTCGGCGAGGGCCTGCTCGGCCTCCTCCTTGAGCGTCTCCGCGCTCTTGGTGGCCTCGCCGACCAGCCGGGCGATCTCCGACTTGGCCGTACGGGTGCGCTGCTCGTTCTGCGACTCGGAGGCGGCCAGCTTCTTGGCCGCGGCCTCCTTCGCCTCGGCGAGGGTCTTCTCGGCCTCCAGCCGGGATTCGCGCAGCCGGGTCTCGGCCTCCTGGAGCCGCTGCTCGGCGGCCCGGTTCAGCTCGGCCGTCTGCTGGCGGGCCTGCGAGGTCTCCGCCGTGGTGCTGGAGCGCAGCTGCTCCGCGTGGCTGGTGGCCTCCTGGGCCTGCGCGGAGGCGGCGCCCAGCATGCGTTCGGCGTCCTTGCGGGCGCGCAGCAGGATCGCTTCGGCTTCGGACCGGGCGGCCTCCGCCTCGGAGCCGACGCGCTGCCGGGTCTCCTCGGCCAGCCGGGCGGCCTCGGCCCGGGCGGCGGCCAGCGCCTGTTCGGCCTCGGCCCGGGACTCGTCCAGCAGGCGGCGGGCCTGCGACTCGGTGCGGGCCCGCAGCTGTTCGGCCCAGGCGACGTTCTCGTTGACGTGCGACTCGACGGTCTGCCGGCGCTCGGCCAGCTCCTGGTCGAGCTGCTGCCTGCGCTGGACGGCCTCGTTGTGCAACTCCGCCTGGAGGCGCGCCTGATGCTCGGCGTGCTCCTGGAGGATGCGCTGTGTCTGGGCGCGCGCCTCGCGCAGCTCGCGCTCGGCGTCGCTGCGCAGCTGCTCGGCCTGCACCTGCGCGTTCCGCAGCATCTGCTCGGCCTGGTAGCCCATGTCCGCGCTGTCGTACGCGGGGCGGGTGGCCAGATTGCGCCGGGCCTCGTGCAGCTTGGCGCGCAAGACCTCGACCTGGTAACCGAGGTCCTCGGCGTGCTGGACGGCCTTCTCCCGGTCGGTCTTCAGCCGGGCCATCTCGGCTTCGAACCGCGAGAGATGGTCGTCTTCAGCTCGGTGGCTCTCCTGGCTTTCGTAGCCCCGCACTGCGCGGTCCCATCCTTCCCCGAGCTCTCAACTCTGGTCGAGCAGGGGAGACCCCAACCCTGGTCGCAACTCTGCACACGAGGACAGCTCGCCGACGAGTTGCCCTCGGGGAATGGTGACAGACAAACGACGAGGACGCGGTACGGCCCCGACCCGGCCCCGGCCCGGAATTGCCCACTCTACCGGGCCGGGTCTGCGCCGGGTCAGTGCTCCGGGTTGCTCGTGACCAGTTCGGTGAGGACGCCGTGGCAGTCCTTGGGGTGCAGGAACGTGATCCGGGACCCCATCGACCCCGTCCTGGGCTCGTCGTACAGCACCCGGACGCCCTTCTCGCGGATGTCCGCGGCGTCCCCGTCGACGTCTTCGGTACCGAAGGCGATGTGGTGGACGCCCTCCCCGTTCTTTGCCAGCCACTTGCCCACGGCGGAGTCCTCGCGGGTGGGCTCCAGCAGCTGGAGGTACGAAGCCCCGCCGTCCGAGGTTCCGTTGATCTTGAGCATGGCCTCCCGGACGCCCTGCTCCTCGTTGATCTCGCTGTGGAACACCTCGAACCCGTACGTGGCACGGTAGAACTCCACCGTCTTGTCCAGGTCGAAACAGGCGATCCCGATGTGGTCGATTCGCGTCAGCATGGACTCAGCATGGCTCCGCGCCACCCCGCTCGCCACGGTTACACAACGTGCGCGCCGTCACACCGGCAGCCGGATGACGGGCGCGGTACCGCTCAGTACATTCAAGTAAACCCTCGTTCACATCCGACCCAAGGGGCCGTGCCCATGCCAGCAACGACCGGTACCACCACCTCAGTGATCGTCGCGGGCGCCCGGACGCCCATGGGCCGCCTCCTCGGCTCCCTCAAGAGCTTCTCCGCGGCCGACCTCGGCGGTGCGGCGATCAAGGCGGCCCTGGACCGGGCCGGCATCGGCGGCGACCAGGTCCAGTACGTGATCATGGGCCAGGTGCTCCAGGCCGGCGCGGGCCAGATCCCCGCCCGCCAGGCCGCCGTCAAGGCAGGCATTCCGATGAACGTGCCCGCGCTCACCATCAACAAGGTGTGTCTCTCCGGGCTCGACGCCATCGCGCTGGCCGACCAGCTCATCCGCGCCGGGGAGTTCGACGTCGTGGTCGCGGGCGGCCAGGAATCCATGACCAACGCCCCGCACCTGCTCCCCAAGTCCCGCGAGGGCTACAAGTACGGCGCGATCGAGATGCTGGACTCGATGGCGTACGACGGTCTCACCGACGCCTACGAGAACATCCCCATGGGCGAGTCCACCGAGAAGCACAACAGCCGCCTGGGCCTGGACCGCGCCGCCCAGGACGAGATCGGCGCCCTCTCCCACCAGCGGGCCGCCGCCGCCCAGAAGAACGGCATCTTCGAGGCCGAGATCACCCCGGTCGAGATTCCGCAGCGCAAGGGCGACCCGGTCCTCTTCTCGAACGACGAGGGCATCCGCCCCGAGACCACGGTCGAGTCGCTCGGCAAGCTCCGCCCCGCCTTCGCCAAGGACGGCACGATCACCGCGGGCACCTCCTCGCAGATCTCCGACGGGGCCGCCGCCGTCGTCGTCATGAGCAAGGCCAGGGCGCAGGAGCTGGGGCTCGACTGGATCGCCGAGATCGGCGCCCACGGAAACGTCGCGGGCCCCGACAACTCCCTCCAGTCGCAGCCCTCCAACGCGATCAAGCACGCTCTCAAGAAGGACGGTCTGACGGTCGACGACCTCGACCTGATCGAGATCAACGAGGCCTTCGCCGCCGTCGCCGTACAGTCCATGAAGGACCTCGGCGTCACCCCGGACAAGGTCAACGTCAACGGCGGCGCCATCGCGCTCGGCCACCCGATCGGCATGTCCGGCGCCCGGGTCGTCCTGCACCTGGCCCTGGAGCTGAAGCGGCGCGGCGGCGGCACGGGCGCCGCGGCGCTGTGCGGGGGCGGCGGCCAGGGTGACGCGTTGATCATCCGCGTCCCGGGCAAGTAACACCGTAACGACACGAGGCAAGGCGAGAACGGAGCGGTGAACGTGGACGTGGACGTCCCCACGCTGGTCGAGCAGGCGCGAGCAGGCAGGCCGCGTGCGGTGGCCCGGCTGATCTCGCTGGTGGAGGGGGCGTCCCCGCAGCTGCGCGAGGTGATGGCGGCACTGGCCCCGCTGGCGGGCCATGCGTACGTCGTCGGGCTGACGGGCTCGCCGGGCGTCGGCAAGTCCACGTCCACCTCCGCCCTGGTCTCCGCCTACCGCCGGGCGGGCAAGCGGGTCGGCGTCCTGGCCGTCGACCCGTCGTCCCCCTTCTCCGGCGGCGCCCTGCTGGGCGACCGGGTCCGGATGTCGGACCACGCCTCCGACCCCGGCGTCTACATCCGCTCCATGGCCACCCGGGGCCACCTGGGCGGCCTCGCCTGGTCCGCCCCGCAGGCGATCCGGGTGCTGGACGCGGCGGGCTGCGACGTGGTCCTGGTCGAGACGGTCGGCGTCGGCCAGTCCGAGGTGGAGATCGCCTCCCAGGCCGACACCTCGGTCGTCCTGCTCGCCCCGGGCATGGGCGACGGCATCCAGGCGGCCAAGGCCGGGATCCTGGAGATCGGTGACGTCTACGTGGTCAACAAGGCCGACCGCGACGGCGCCGACGCCACCGCCCGCGAGCTGAACCACATGCTGGGCCTGGGCCAGTCCCGCGCCCCCGGCGACTGGCGCCCCCCGATCGTGAAGACGGTCGCCGCCCGGGGCGAGGGCATCGACGAGGTGGTCGAGGCCCTGGAGAAGCACCGCGCCTGGATGGAGGAGCACGGCGTCCTGGCCGAACGCCGAGCGGCCCGCGCGTCCCACGAGGTCGAAACGATCGCGGTCACGGCGCTGCGGGAGAAGATCGCCGACCTGCGCGGCGACCGCCGCCTCCAGGCCCTGGCCGAACGCATCGTGGCGGGCGACCTGGACCCGTACGCGGCGGCGGACGAGCTGGTGGCGGGGCTGACGGGGGAGGGGTGAGAAGCTCCCTCACGCCCGCTTAACGCTTTTAACTTTTGCTCTTCCTCCGAGGGTTGCTTCCTCAGCCGTCGGTGCCGAGCGCCGAACGGCCCCGCACCGCTGCTGCGGTACGGGGCCGTGCTGCTCGGACGCGCCGGGCGGCGGGTCAGTCGTCGTCACCGTCGCGGTCGTCCCGGTCATCGCGGTCGTCGTTCTGGTCGTCCCGGTCGTCGTCACCGGCACCGGCACCGGCACCGTCACCGTCGTCGTCGAGGTCCACCGTGACCTTGCCGGTCTTCGCGTCGACCTTCAGTTCGTGCTGCTTGCCGTCCTTGCCGGTGATGTCGACGTCCCAGCGCAGGACGTTGCCCCGGCGGCCGTTGTCGTCGTCATCGTCATCGTCGTCCAGGTCGATCGACGTGACGCGGCCCGGTGCGGTCTTCAGCGCCGCGTCCGCCGCCGCGTTCAGGGTGACGGGGGAGGTGCGGGGCGCGTGGCGGTCGCGGTCGTCGTTGTCGTCGTCCTCGCGGGTCTTCAGGACCTTGCCGGTGGTGGCGTCCACCGTCACGTCGTACCAGTTCCTGTCGGAGCCGTAGACGTCCAGCTCCCAGACCGTACGGCCGTTGTGGTCGTCGTCATCGTCGTCGTCCAGCTCGGCTTCGGTGACCGTGCCGGGAACGCTCTTCAGGGCCGCCGCCACCGCCCGGTCCAGCGTGATGGTGGTGGTCCCGGTGGCGGGGGAGCGGTCGTCCGAGCGGTTGTCGTCGCGGTCGTCCGAGCGCTCGCCGCCCGTCGTCGGCTGCTGGGTCGTCGTGGCCGGGCGGCGGTCGTCGTCGTCCGCGAAGGCGACGGTGGCGGCGGCCGTGCCGCCGATCAGGACGGCCGCGGTGATCGCCGCGATGGTGGCGTTGCGCTTCATGAGGTTCCTCCCCGAGAGGTGCTTGCTGTTCGACGGGATCCACACTGCCGACCCGTTGCTGAACGCAGCCTGAAGCCACCTGAAGCCGTCTTCAGGTGGAGTTTGCGAGGCTGTGCGCATGCGCCTGTTGATCGTGGAGGACGAGAAGCGTCTCGCGGTGTCCCTCGCCCGGGGACTCACCGCCGAGGGCTTCGCCGTGGATGTCGTGCACGACGGGCTGGAAGGGCTGCACCGGGCGGGCGAGGGCGGCTACGACCTGGTGATCCTCGACATCATGCTGCCCGGCATGAACGGCTACCGCGTCTGCGCGGCCCTCCGCGCCGCCGGGCACGAGGTGCCGATCCTCATGCTGACCGCCAAGGACGGCGAGTACGACGAGGCCGAGGGGCTGGACACGGGCGCGGACGACTACCTGACCAAGCCCTTCAGCTACGTCGTCCTCGTCGCCCGGGTGCGGGCCCTGCTGCGTCGGCGCGGGGCCGGGACCGCCGCGCCCGTGCTGACCGTCGGCACCCTCCGGATCGACACCGCCGCCCGCCGGGTCCACCGCGGCGAGGACGAATACGCCCTCACCGCCAAGGAGTTCGCGGTGCTGGAACAACTCGCCCTGCGCGCCGGGCAGGTGGTCAGCAAGGCGGAGATCCTGGAGCACGTCTGGGACTTCGCCTACGACGGCGACCCGAACATCGTCGAGGTCTACATCTCCACCCTGCGCCGCAAGTTGGGCGCCGCGTCCATCCGTACGGTGCGTGGCGCCGGGTACCGGCTGGAGGCGCTGTGAGGTCCGTACGGGCCCGGGCCGCCATCGGCGCCACCCTCGTCGTCGCCGTCGCCCTGGTCGCCGCCGGGCTCGCCGTGCTCCTCGTCCTGCGGGCCAACCTGATCGACCAGGCGGACCTCCAGGCGGAGGTGGCCGCCCGCGAGGTGGCCGGGCAGCTCGCCCTGGACACGGCGTACGAGGATCTGGACCTGGACGACGAGGAGGACCACCCGGTCCAGGTGACCGACGAGGAGGGGCGGGTGGTGTTCGTGTCGAAGGGGCTCCAGGCCGTCTCCGGGACCCGTTCGCCGGGCGTCAGCCCCGTACCCTCCGCCTCGGCCGGCGCCACCCCCTCACCCGGGGACGACGGCGACGACGATGATGACGACGACGATGACGACGGGGACGACGACAGCGGGCGGCCCGGCCGGGGCGAGGTCTCCTCCGACGACCCGGACTTCTCCGACGGCACCGCCACCGTGGGCGGGAAGAGCGCCGACTACCGGTTCGCCGCCGTCGAGGCGACCACCCCCGCCGGACTCACCCTGACCGTCCACGCGGGTGCCCCGCTCGCCGCCGAGCAGGAGGCGGTGAACACCGTACGCGGGGCCATGCTGACGGGCCTTCCGCTCCTGCTGGCCGTCGTCGCCGCCGTGACCTGGCTGGTGACCCGGCGCGCGCTGCGGCCCGTGGAGGGCATCCGCCGCGAGATGGCCGCGATCACCGCCTCCGAGGACCTGGCCCGCCGCGTCCCGGAGCCCGACTCGCGCGACGAGATCGCGCGCCTGGCCCGGACCACCAACGAGACGCTCACCGTCCTGGAGGCGTCCGTGGAGCGGCAGCGGCGGTTCGTGGCGGACGCCTCCCACGAGCTGCGCTCCCCGATCGCCTCGCTCCGCACCCAGCTGGAGGTGGCCGAGGCCCACCCGGAGCTGCTGGACCTCCCGGGCGCGGTCGCCGACACCGTACGCCTCCAGGCGCTGGCGGCGGACCTGCTGTTGTTGGCCCGGCTGGACGCGGGGGAGAAGCCGGGGAGCGCGCGTCTTGAGGTGGGGGCGCTCGTCCGCGAGGAGGTGTCCCAGCGGACCGCGGACCGGGTTCCGGTGACGGTGGAGGTGGAGGAGGGCGGGGCGTTCGAGGTGAACGGCTCGCGCGGGCAGCTGGCCCGGGTGGTCGGCAACCTGCTGGACAACGCCCAGCGGCACACCGAGAACCGGATCACCGTCCAGGTGGCGGCCGACGAGGGCGGAGTGCGGGTGGAGGTCCGCGACGACGGGGCGGGCGTTCCCGAGGACGAGCGGGAGCGGATCTTCGAACGGTTCGTCCGGCTCGACGACGCCCGAAGCCGCGACGACGGCGGCGCGGGTCTCGGCCTCGCCATCGCCCGGGACGTGGCCACGCGCCACGGCGGGACGCTCACGGTCCACCGGGCGCCCGAGGGCGGCGCGGCGTTCCGGCTGTGGCTGCCCCGAGCGGCCTGAGGGGCCTGAGCGGCCTGAGGGGGCCGGGGAGCCCGGCGCCCCCAGGGGCGTGACACGGGGCCCTTACGGCTTCCCGCGCCGCCCCCGCAGATGCTCCGCGATCGGCGTCAGCGCCGCGTGCAGCTCCGCGAGCGCCTCGGGGGAGAGCAGGTCCATGAAGTGCTTGCGCACCGATTCCACATGGTGCGGGGCGACCTTCTTCATGGTCTCCGCGCCCAGCTCGGTGAGGACCGCGTACAGCCCCCGCCGGTCCGACTCGCAGTGGGTGCGGCGGACGAGACCCGCGGTCTCCATCCGGGTGATCTGGTGCGAGAGCCGGCTCTTGGACTGGAGCGTGGCGGCGGCGAGGTCGCTCATCCGCATCCGCTGTTCCTCGGACTCGGAGAGGTTGACCAGGATCTCGTAGTCGTTCATGGTCAGGCCGAACGGCTGGAGGTCCTTCTCCAGCTGGTGCATCAGCAGCCTGCTGACGTCCAGGTGGGTGCGCCAGGCGCACTGCTCCGTATCGCTCAGCCAGCGGGTGGCCGTCTCGGTCTCCATATATGGATTCTACCTAAGAAGTTGAAAGCCGGACGAAAGTAACGGGCGTGACGGCGGGCACCTCAGGGCTGCCGGAGTACCGACAGGCTCGTTGGCAAGGGCCGACGGCTGGGCGCAGACGTTCGACGTCACACTCCGCAGCCTACCGCTCACAAGCCGAAGCGACGCTGGAGGTCCCCCAGCTGGCCGGGCGCACGCGGTCCGGAACCGCCGCCCGGGACACCCGGTTCACCCGGCACCGCGCCCGTGGAGCGCTCCGCCATCAGGGCCTCGCTGGACTGCATCAGCACCGTACCCGCCCCCACGAACTCGAACTGGTGCTCCTCGCCCGAGGTGCCGCCGATGCCCGTCAGTGACCGGATTCCGCCCATCACGCCCGTCATGTACCCGTGGTCGTAGTGGTGGCACGGCGAGGGGCAGTCGGCCCACCCCACCAGCGCCTGCGGATCGACCCGCAGCGGCGGCTCCATGAAGACCACGGGACCGTTCGAGGCGGCCACGAACTTCCCCGTACCGATCAGCGTCACGAACCCGGGGACGATCGACTGCTTCAGCGCGAGCGAGGGCTCGTACGCCAGCAGGTTCCCCGAGCGGATCGTGAGATTCCCGTCCTCCAGGTCGAAGGAGTTCACATCGAAGGCCCGGTCCGCCAGCAGCATCTTCCCGCTGCCCTCGGCCACCACCCAGTCGCTCGCGTGCAGCGGCGAATGGAAGCTGGAGCGCACCAGCCGCTCGAACCGGCCGTGGCCGATCCCGTCGAAGTTGATCTGCCCGTAGTAGGCGATCATCTTGCCCTTCTGGAGGAACCACCGGCTCCCCTTGAGCTCCACGCAGAAGGTGTAGGAGTTGACGTTGTCGTCCGACGGCAGCGTCATCGGGTCGAAGATCACGGGCGTGCTCACAGCTTCTCCTCCGAGGCCTGGACGTACACCGCGCCGCTCCCGCTCAGCTCCAGCTGGAACGCCTCGCCGGAGCCGCGCCCCACCATGTCCCGCCAGCCGAGCGCGGTGGACAGCTTGTTGCGGACCTCCCCGTGGTGGGCCACGTACGCCTGCGGATCGACCCGGATGTCCCGGCCCGGGGCGATCGGCAGCTCGATCACCCCGCCGTGCGCCATCACCGCGACCGCGCCGTGCCCCTGGAGCGTGGTGGTGAACAGGCCCTGGCCGGTCACCTGGCCGCGCACCATGCCCATCACCCCGCCCTGCGAGCCCATGAACATCGTGCCCTGCTGGAGGGAGCCGTCGAAGGCGAGGAGGCGGTCGGCCTCCACGTACAGGGTGTCGCCGGCCAGGTTGATCACCTGGATGTGGTGGCCGCCGTGGCCGAACATCACCGTGCCCGAGCCCTCGACCGTCATCAGCGGGGTCGCCTCGCCCGCCACCCGGCGGCCGATCATCGAGGCGAAACCGCCCTGACCGCCCTGGATGTTCGGGGTGAAGGAGACCTCGCCCCGGTAGGCCAGCATCGCGCCGCGCTGGCTGAACAGCTTCTGGCCCGGCACCACCGTGGCCTCGATCATCTTGGAGTTGATCTCCCGGAACGGCATCAGACATCGCCCCCGACGGTGTTGCGCTCGCTCGGCTGTACGTAGACCAGCCCGTCGCCCTCGAAGCGGATCTGGAACGCCTCGCCCGAGCCCTCGCCGATCAGCGTCCGGAAGTTCACCCCGGCCTGGAAGTGCTGTTGCAGACTGCCCTGGTGGGCGATGTACGCGCCGGGGTCGACCGTGAGCGGATACTGCGGCGTCACCCGCAGCAGCACCGCCTCCCCGTCCGACATGATCGCCGCCTGCCCGGTGCCCTCCACCGTGGTGGTGAACAGCCCGTTGCCGCTCGCCCCGCCGCGCAGGCCGGTGAAGGTCGTGCCCGTGCGCAGCCCGGTGTCGGTGGCCAGCAGATTGCTCGCCTCCACGTACAGCTTGTCGCCGTGCAGCGTGACCAGGTTGATGTCGCTCGCCCGGTCGGCGAAGTAGCAGGTGCCCTGCCCGGACACCTCCATCACGGCCATCTGCTCGCCGGTCAGCCGGCGGGTCACCATCCCGCGGATGCCCTCACCGCCGCCGGTCATCTTCTTGAAGGTCATCCGGCCGTCGTACGCGACCATCGAGCCGTTCTTCGCCTTGACGGCATCGCCCGTCAGATCGACGGCGAGCGTCTTGCTGCCTTGGAGTCGGAACATCGCCACGCGACGAAGGTAGCCGCCCGCGCCCCGCCCCGGCCAGGCTCCGGTGAACCCGTTACGCCCCTGATGCGCACCCAGGACACATCCCCGACGCGCACCCGGACCGGCCCTGATATGCGGTGATACGCGCGGCCGCGGGGAGGGTGGCCCCCGGCTCCGGGGGCGTACCGGCGCGATGCCACAATGGGAGCGGCTTGTGCCCGCGTTCACAAGCCGGTAGGACCCCCCCTCCCGCCCACACGACCCCTCCCACCGAAGGTGCCCCTGTGGACATCAAGACCGCTTCCGCCCTGCACCGGCTGCGCCTCATCTCGATTCCCGAGGCGCTGTCCTTCCCGGCCCTGATCCTCTTCGGCTCGGTCCTGAGCCGGGTCTCGGACATCGACTTCCTGATGATGCCGCTCGGCATGATCCACGGCATCCTCTTCGTGATCTACGCCGTGTTCCTGCTCGACGTCTGGATGAAGGCGAAGTGGCCGCTCAAGCGCGTCGCCCTCTTCTTCGTCCTGTCGCTGATCCCCTTCGGCGGCCTCTACGGCGACAAGCTGCTCAAGCAGTACGAGGCCGACGGCGTCATCGCCGCCCGCGCCCGCCGCGAGGGCACGGTCAGCGCATGATCGTCGCGTTCTCGGTCTCCCCGCTCGGTGTCGGTGAGGACGTCGGCGAGTACGTGGCCGACGCCGTGCGGGTCGTACGGGAGTCGGGGCTGCCCAACCGGACCGACGCCATGTTCACCTCGAGGGGGAGTGGGACGAGGTCATGGACGTCGTCAAGCGCGCCGTGGCCGCCGTCGAAGCCCGCGCGGGACGCGTCTCCCTGGTACTGAAGGCCGACATCCGGCCCGGCGTCACCGACGGCCTGACCTCGAAGGTCGAGACCGTGGAGCGCCATCTCGCCCCCTGATACCCCGTCCGGCCTCCGCGCCCCGCGTTCACCCGATAAGCCCCCTGCCGCCACACGGCCGGGGGCTTTTCCGGCTCCGGACCAAGAACCGCTCACTCGGACCTGCCAGGTCGACATACCGTGACCTGTCCCCTTCTGTGGGGATATCAACCCGTTCGACAGTGGGAGGCACGGTGCGGTCGGAGGGCTACGACTACGACACCTACAGCCGGCTCGCGGGTCCGCTCACCGAGCCGGACCCCGAGGGATACCGAGTCCGGTACCGATCCCTGCTCTCGACGGAGAAGCACCGAATAAGGGCCGTCCTCCTGATGACGCTGGCCCCGGTGCTGACCGCCACCCTGATGCTCTACCTGATCTGGCCCACGCACTGGACCGACCGGGAGAACGGGGAGCGCTGGCTCGTCGTCGCCGACACCGTGATGCTGGTCTCGATCGGCCTGATCGGGTTCTTCATGCTGGTCAACGTCGTCTCCATCGCGCACGCGACGATGGTCGCCCGGGACCCCGTACCCGTGACGCCCGAGCCGGGCACCCGGGTCGCCTTCCTCACCACGTACGTCCCCGGCAAGGAACCGCTCTCGATGGTGCGCGCCACCCTCAAGGGCGCCGTCCGCATGACGCACCCCGGTCCGCTGGACATCTGGCTCCTCGACGAGGGCGACGACCCGGCCGCCCGGATGCTCTGCGCGGAGCTGGGCGTGCACCACTTCACCCGGCACGGGGTGCCCGAGTGGAACCGTAAGAAGGGCGTCCACAAGGCGAAGACGAAACACGGCAACTACAACGCCTGGATCGCCCTGCACGGCGACGACTACGACTTCTTCGCCTCCGTCGACACCGACCACGTGCCGATGCCCAACTTCCTGGAACGGATGCTGGGCTACTTCCGCGACCCCGACATCGCCTTCGTCGTCGGGCCGCAGGTCTACGGGAACTACGACTCGGCCGTCACCAAGGCCGCCGAGTCGCAGCAGTTCCTCTTCCACGCGCTGATCCAGCGCGCGGGCAACCGCTACGGCGCCCCGATGTTCGTCGGCACCAACAACGTCGTCCGCATCGCCGCGCTGCGGCAGGTCGGCGGGCTCTACGACTCGATCACCGAGGACATGGCGACCGGCTTCGAGATCCACCGCCGCCGCAACCCCGTCACCGGGCGCTTCTGGCGTTCCGTCTACACCCCCGACGTGCTGGCCGTCGGGGAGGGGCCCTCCTCCTGGACGGACTTCTTCACCCAGCAGCTCCGCTGGTCCCGGGGGACGTACGAGACGCTGTTCAAGCAGTACGCCCGGATGCTGTTCCGGGTGCCGCCCGGCCGGCTCCTCAGCTACACCCTGATGCTCGTCTACTACCCGATGACGGCCGTCAACTGGCTGCTGGGCGTGGGGAGCTGTGTGCTCTTCCTCTGGTTCGGGGCGTCCGGCACCCAGGTCGCCGCCTCCATCTGGCTGATGCTCTACAGCGACGCGGCGGCCCTCCAGATCGGGCTGTACCTCTGGAACCGGCGGCACAACGTCTCCCCGCACGAACCCGAGGGCTCCGGCGGCCTCGCCGGGATGGCCATGTCCGCGCTCTCCGCGCCGATCTACCTCAAGTCGCTCGGCTCGGCGGTGCTGCGCACCGACGGCCGGTTCGTCGTCACGCCCAAGGGCGGCCAGACCTCCCCGGACCGGCTGCTCACCTTCCGTATCCACCTCTTCTGGGCGGCGGTCCTGTTCTCCTCGCTCGCGGCCTCCGTCTACCTGGACCACACCCATGTCGCGATGCGCACATGGGCGACGCTGGGGCTCGCGATAGCCCTCTCCCCGGTCGCGGTGTGGGCCTGGACCCAGTGGCGGGACCGGCGTGAACGGGCGCGCAGCGCCGTACCCGCCCCCACCCCCGTACAGCCGCTGCCCGAGACGGCGTTCGTCACCACCACGACGACCACCACCACGACCACCACGACCAGCGCTCCGGCGGCCGGCACCGCGACGGCCGGTACCACCGCCACCACCACCGCAGGAGGGAACTGAGCCATGGCCTACCGGCCTTCGAAGAAGATGAGGAAGACGCTCCTGGGCACCGGCGCCGTGGTCGTGCTCGCGGGGCTCAACGCCCCGGCGGCACTCTCCTTCGCGGAGGACCAGTACCACGCGTACAAGATCGCCCAGCCGAAGTACAAGGCGCAGTACGGCTCCTGGGAGCGCGTCGACATCCCGAAGGACTACCGGACCAACGCCATCCACGCGGCGCTGCTGCACACCGGCAAGGTGCTGATCGTCGCGGGCTCCGGCAACGACCAGAAGAACTTCGACGCGGGCACTTTCGACACCGTGCTGTGGGACCCGGCGGAGAACACCTTCCAGAAGATCCCCACCCCCGAGGACTTCTTCTGCGCCGGTCACGCCCAGCTCCCGGACGGGCGGCTGCTGATCGCCGGGGGCACCGCCCGCTACGAGGTGCTGGACGACAAGGTGGAGCGGGCGGGCGGCGGGATGCGGGTCAAGAACGAGAACCCGGACAAGCCGCTGAAGCTGAAGAAGGGCACGGTCTTCCGTTCGCCCTCCGGTGTCGAGTACGTGGCCAAGTTCGACGTCACCGTGCCCAAGGCCAAGCGCGAGTTCGAGGTCACGTACTTCAAGAGCGGCCAGATGAAGCCGTGGAAGACGAAGGTGACGGCGGCGGAGCAGCGGGTCTTCGTGGAGGCGGTGAAGGACGGTGTGGAGGCGGTGGCACCGGAAGCCGCCCAGTACGAGATCGTCGGGCTGAAGGGCAAGGAGGCCGACAACTCCTACGGGCTCGCCGAGAAGATCACCATGGACAAGCAGGACTTCCAGGGGATCAGGGCCGCCTACGAGTTCGACCCGACGGCGGAGAAGTACATCCCGGTCGACCCGATGAAGGAGGCCCGCTGGTACCCGACGCTCGTCGGCCTGGAGGACGGCCGGGTGCTCTCGGTCTCCGGCCTGGACGACGTGGGCGCGATCCTGCCGGGCGACAACGAGATCTACGACCCGAAGACCAAGAAGTGGGCCAAGGGCCCCTTCCACTACTTCCCGACCTACCCGGCGCTCTTCCTCACCAAGGGCGGCAAGCTCTTCTACCCGGGCGCCAACGCCGGTTACGGCCCGGCCGACAAGGGCCGCGAGCCCGGGATCTGGGACCTGAAGAAGAACACCTTCACCAAGGTGCCCGGCCTGACCGACACCGACCAGCTGGAGACGGCGGCCTCGCTGATGCTGCCGCCCGTCCAGGACCAGAAGGTGATGGTCCTCGGCGGCGGCGGGGTCGGCGAGTCGAAGAAGTCCACGGCCCGCACGGCGGTCATCGACCTCAAGGAGGCCAGCCCGGCCTTCAAGCCGGGCCCCGATCTGCCGCAGGGCACGCGCTACCTCAACAGCGTGATCATGCCGGACGACACCGTCTTCACCAGCGGCGGTTCCGTGGACTACCGGGGCCGCGGCAACAGCAACATCCTCAAGGCGCAGTCCTACGACCCGAAGACCAACACCTTCAAGGAGGCGGCCGAACCGACGGTGGGCCGCAACTACCACTCCGAGGCGCTGCTGCTGCCCGACGGCCGGGTGGCGACCTTCGGTTCGGACTCGCTCTACGGGGACAAGGACAACACCAAGCTCGGCAAGTTCGAGCAGCGCATGGAGGTCTACACCCCGCCCGCCCTGCACCGGGGCAAGGACAAGCGCCCGGTGATCGGGGCCGGCCCGGAGGCGGTCGTGCGCGGGAAGACCGTCACCTTCAAGAGCGCCGACGCGGACCGGATCGCCACGGCCCGGCTGATGCGGCCGAGCGCGGTCACCCACACCACGGACGTGGAGCAGCGCTCCGTCGAGCTGGGCCTGAAGAAGGGGAAGGGCGAGGTGAGCCTGAGCGTGCCGGACGACGCGACGCTGGTGCCGCCCGGCTGGTACATGCTCTTCGTGACGGACACCGACGGCATCCCGTCGGAGGCGAAGTGGGTCAAGGTGTCCTGATCCCGGGGGCCGCCACGGCCGGGTACGGGTGTCAGGGGCTGGCCGGATCGACCCGGTACCGCAGGGGCTCGCCTTCCACGCGAGGGTCGCGCCGGTAGACGAAGAGCGCGTCCGCCCGTGCGCCGCCCGCCGGTCCGTCCAGCTCGCAGGGGTACGTAACCTGCACTACGGAAGGCCGGTCGGCGACCCGCATGCGTGCCCCGTCCGCGGGGCCGCCGACGAGTACGGCGGTCTCCCACGAGGGTTCTTGTGCCCGCTGCTGTCCTTGGGCTGTCGTGTGTGCCCTGGCTTCGTATCCCATGGCAACACTTTAGAGGTTGCGCAATCTTTGAACTATGGCCGGTCCTCAGGACTTCGCGCGGCGGACTCAGAGCTTTGCCCGACGGACTTCAGGATTTCGCGCGGCGCACTCGGGGCTTCACCCGACGGACTTCAGGATTTCGCGCGGCGGGCCAGCCCCAGTGCGTACTCCGGCCACCAGGTGCCCGCCTCGGGCCCGCCCCGGCAGGTGCCGTCCGACTCGCCGGGCCGCTTGATCCACAGGTAGGCGTCGAGCCGGTCGTCGCGGGTGTCGGTGGTCGGCGGGGTGCCGAGCGCCCGGCCCGGCGGGTTGCACCAGGCCTCGGCGCGGTCCCCGGTCAGGGGGCCGCCGCCGTTGCGGCTGGTGTCGATCACGTAGTGCGCGCCGCCGACGGAGTCGGAGAGGAGGGCGCCGTACTCCTTCACGCTCGCGTTCGACTGGAAGTTGGAGACGTTCAGCGAGAAGCCGTCGGCCCGGTCGATCCCGGCCTGCCGCAGTGGCTCCGCGATCTTGTACGGTTCCGTGATCCAGTCCGGGTTGCCCGCGTCCAGGTAGACCTTGGTCCGCGAGTTGGCCTTGAGGGCGTCCACGGCCTCGGAGAGCAGTTCGTAGCGCTCGGCATGGTGCTCGGGCGGGGTGCAGCCGTCCGCGATGTGCGGGAGGGCGTCGGGCTCCAGGATCACGGTCGCCGGGGCGTCCCCGATGGCGTCGGCGAACTCGTCGATCCAGGACCGGTAGGTGTCCGCGTCCTTCGCGCCGCCTGCAGAGTAGAGCCCGCAGTCCCGGTGGGGGATGTTGTACGCGACGAGCAGGATGCTCTTCTCCGTACGGGCGGCGGCCTGCGCGGCGTCCCTGATCTCCGGGGCCGGATCGTCCCAGGCGGGCCAGAGCGCCACCGGGCGGTCCGCGATCCGCCGCAGCGCCTTCGCGTCCGCCTCCCGCCCCTGCCGGTCCCAGGTGCGCACCTGGCGGGCGGCGGCGCTGTCGGGGTCGACCCAGTACGGGGACGCCGCGCTCGGCGCGGGTTCGCCGCGTACGGACCCGGCCTCGGCGGCCGCGGGGCTCGCGCCGCCCGGCGAGGAACAGCCCGCCGTGAGGGCGGCCGTCAGGGCGACGGCGGCCAGGGCGGGGAGAACGCCGAAGACTCTGCGGATGGTGCTGCGGCCGGACATCCAGCCCCCTCGGACGACGGTGGCTCACGGATCGGGACGGGCGGCGCCCGGGGATGCCGGAGCACGCGCAGGGAAACGTCAGCAATCGTGACATAACGGTCACCGAGAGTGGTGGTGCGACACCATCCGTTACGGGGCTCCGGTTGCCGAGCTCCGTAACAGAGCCCCTTAGCGGAGCCCCGCAACAGAGCCCTGCAACAGAGCCCCGTATCACCGCCCCCTCCTCAGACGGATCCCGCCAGCGCGATCCCCAGCGGTGTCCGCTCGTACAGCACCTGGTGTCCGTACCGCCGTGACGTCAGCAGCCCCGCCCCGCGCAGCACCGACAGATGCGCCGATACGGAGGAGGGGGCGAGGCCGAGCCGGTGGGCCAGGGTGGTCGTCCCGGCCGGTTCGTCCAGCGCGCACAGGACGTCCGACCGGACCCGGCCCAGCAGCCGGGCCAGGGTCTCCGGCGTCCGCTCCCCGGCCTCCGTCCACAGCCCGCCGATCCCGCGCGCCGGGTAGATCAGTCCCGGCTGCCACGGCTCCAGGTGGCCTCCCACCACCTCGGGCCAGACGAAGACGCTCGGCATCAGCACCAGCCCCTGGCCGCCCAGCACCTGGTGGTGGTCGCCCCGCGTCCCCTTCACGGTGAGCGTCGATCCGTTCCAGCTCAGCTGGGTGCTCACCTCGCCCAGCAACTGTTCGAGCCCGCTGTCCGCGAGCCGGCGGGAGTGGTAGGCGATGTCCGCCTCCAGCAGGGCCCGCAGCCGGGGCCAGTACGGCTCGATGAGCGCCTGCCAGGCCTGTTCCAGCAGGTCGGCCAGCTCGCGTACGGCACGCGCCGGATCGGCCAGCAGACGGCGGCCCACCGCCGACTCCCGTGCCCCGGGCCGTTCCTTCAGGGCCAGCTCCATATCGGACAGGGCCAGCTCCGGACCGACCGCCCGGACGCCCGCGATCTCCTCCTCGAACGTGGCGAGCGGGCCGATCGGCGGCGGGCAGATGAAGTCCGGGTTGTGGCCGCCGTCCGGCATCAGCAGCCACAACGGTTCGAGGTCGAGGCCCGCGGCCGCCTCGCGGATCCGCCGGAGCCAGGGCAGGTGGTAGCCGTGGCGGTAGGGGCGGGCCAGGGTGCGCACGGCCTCCTGGGTCTCGACCAGCGGCGAGAGCGCGAACCGGCAGCGCAGCAGGTCGCTCTCGTCGAAGTGCAGCTGGAACGGCATACCGGCCTCCCCGCCTGGGCATCGGACATTCGTCCCCAGCCGAAAGTCTAGGGCGCGCGGCCGTTCCGCCCCAGGCTCTTCCCATGCCCCAGGGATCTTCCTCCGCCCCGTCGGCCGGTTACCGCGCCGTCTTCGCCGTCACCGAGTTCCGCGCCGTCTTCGCCGCCCATCTGCTCTCGCTCCTCGGCGTCGTCGTCAGCGAACTCGCCCTCACCGTGCTCGTCTACGACCTCACCGGCTCCCCGCTGCTCAGCGCGCTGACGTTCGCGCTGGGGCTGATCCCGTACGTGATCGGCGGGACGCTCTTCGCCGGGGTCGCCGACCGCTACCCGGCCCGCCGGGTCCTGGTCACCTGCGACCTGATCTGCGCGGCCTGCGTCGCCGTGATGCTGGTGCCCGCCACCCCGGTCGCCGGACTCCTCGTGCTGCGCTGCCTGGTGGCGGCCGTCGCGCCGGTCTTCACCGGGACCAGGATGGCGGCCCTGACCGACATCCTGGGCGAGGGCGACCTCTATGTCCTGGGCCGTTCCCTCCTGCGGATCGTCTCGCAGAGCGCGATGCTCGTCGGGTTCGGCGTCGGCGGGGTGCTGCTGGCCGCGCTCTCCCCGCGCGGGGCGATCACCGTCACCGTGGTGACGTTCCTCTGCTCGGCCGTCCTGCTCCGCTTCGGCACCCGTGACCGTCCCGCCCGGGCCGGGGCGGGCGGCGGCCCCCTGCTGAGGGAGTCGCTGGCGGGGGCGCGGCTGGTCCTGGGCGACCGCCGGATCCGGGCGCTGATGCTGCTGTCCTGGCTGCCCGCGATGTTCGTGGTCGCCCCGGAGGCGCTGGCCGCCCCGTACGCGGACCGGATCGACGCCGGTCCGGCCGCCGTCGGGCTGCTGCTCGGCGCGATGGCCGTGGGGCATGTGGGGGCCGAGCTCTTCGTGGGCTCCGCGCTCCGGCCCCGTACCCGCTCCCGGATCGTGCTGCCGGTCGCCGCCGTGGGGTTGCTCCCGCTGGTCGTGTACGCGGTCCGCCCGGGGCTGCCGCTGGCCCTGGCCGCCCTCGCGCTGGCCGGGATGGGTGCGGCGTACGTCATCGGGCTCGACCAGTGGTTCGTGGACGCCGTGCCCCCGGAGCTGCGCGGCCGGGCGATGACGCTGCTGACCGCCGGGCTGATGACGATCCAGGGCCTCGGGATGGCGCTGGCGGGGCTCGCGGCCGAGTTCTTCCCCGTCCATCAGGTGGTCGCCGCATCCGGAATCATCGGTACCGCCGTCTCGCTCCTCGTCGTCGCCGAGGTCCGCCGGACGGCCCACGGACAAGTGTCCGATATCGAAGGGCGAGATGGGGCTGACCGGCATGTGACCAGTGGGTAAGGTCGATGCCGTGCCGAAGCCGCTCAGCCTTCCCTTCGATCCCATCTCCCGTGCCGAGGACCTCTGGCAGCAGCGCTGGGGACCCGTGCCCTCCATGGGGGCGATCACCTCGATCATGCGGGCCCAGCAGATCCTGCTCGCCGAGGTCGACGCCGTCGTGAAACCGTACGGGCTGACCTTCGCCCGGTACGAGGCGCTGGTGCTGCTGACCTTCTCCAAGGCCGGTGAGCTGCCGATGTCCAAGATCGGGGAGCGGCTGATGGTGCACCCCACCTCGGTCACCAACACCGTGGACCGGCTGGTGAAGTCCGGCCTGGTGAGCAAGCGCCCCAACCCCAACGACGGCCGGGGCACGCTCGCCTCGATCACCGACAAGGGGCGCGAGGTCGTCGAGTCGGCCACCCGGGAGCTGATGGCGATGGACTTCGGACTCGGGGTGTACGACGCGGAGGAGTGCGCGGAGATCTTCGCCATGCTCCGGCCGCTGCGGGTGGCCGCGCAGGACTTCGACGAGGGGTGAGCGCGGCGTCTCCTTGAGGGGTGAGCGTGGCGTCCCCTTAACGGTGGGCCCGCGCGAAGATCGCCCCGGGGGCCCCGTTACGCTCGTGTCCATGAAACAGAACGTGCTCACCCGCTACCGGGTGATGGCTTACGTCACCGCCGTCTGGCTGCTCGTCTTCACGGTGGCGATCATCGCGAAGTACGGGTTCCAGACCGGCGACACCATGGTGATCTCGCAGATCCACGGCGTGCTGTTCATCGTCTACGTCATCTTCGCCTTCGACCTCGGCTCCAAGGCGAAGTGGCCGTTCGGCAGGCTCCTGTGGGTGCTGGCGGCCGGCTGCATCCCCTTCGCCTCCTTCTTTGTCGAGCCGAAGGTCAGCCGCGAGGCCCAGGCGCTGGTCACCAAGCCCGCCCCGGAGCCCGCCAAGGCTTGATCCGACCGCCCCGCGCGAAAGCGCCGGGCGGTTTGCCATCGACATTTACTAGGACGTCCTAGTAAATTCGAACCATGGACGCTGACGCGATCGAGGAAGGCCGCCTCCGCTGGCAGGCCCGTTACGACAAGGCCCGCAAGCGCGACGCGGACTTCACCACGCTCTCCGGGGACCCGGTGGAGCCCGCGTACGGGCCCCGCCCCGGCGACACGTACGAGGGGTTCGAGCGGATCGGCTGGCCGGGGGAGTACCCCTTCACCCGGGGCCTGCACCCCACCGGCTACCGGGGCCGCACCTGGACCATCCGCCAGTTCGCCGGGTTCGGCAACGCCGAGCAGACCAACGAGCGCTACAAGATGATCCTCGCGGCGGGCGGCGGCGGACTCAGCGTCGCCTTCGACATGCCGACCCTGATGGGCCGCGACTCCGACGAGTCGCGCTCGCTCGGCGAGGTCGGCCACTGCGGGGTCGCCATCGACTCCGCCGCCGACATGGAGACCCTGTTCAAGGACATCCCCCTCGGCGACGTCACCACCTCGATGACGATCAGCGGCCCGGCCGTCCCCGTCTTCTGCATGTACCTGGTCGCCGCCGAGCGCCAGGGCGTCGACCCGGGGGTGCTCAACGGCACGCTCCAGACCGACATCTTCAAGGAGTACATCGCGCAGAAGGAGTGGCTCTTCCAGCCCGAGCCGCATCTGCGCCTCATCGGCGACCTGATGGAGCACTGCGCGCGGGACATCCCCGCCTACAAGCCGCTCTCCGTCTCCGGCTACCACATCCGCGAGGCCGGGGCGACGGCCGCGCAGGAGCTCGCGTACACCCTCGCGGACGGCTTCGGCTACGTCGAGCTCGGCCTCTCCCGGGGCCTGGACGTCGACACCTTCGCCCCCGGGCTCTCCTTCTTCTTCGACGCGCACCTGGACTTCTTCGAGGAGATCGCCAAGTTCCGCGCCGCCCGCCGCATCTGGGCCCGCTGGATGAAGGAGACGTACGGCGCCAAGACCGACAAGGCGCAGTGGCTCCGCTTCCACACCCAGACCGCCGGGGTCTCCCTCACCGCGCAGCAGCCGTACAACAACGTCGTACGGACGGCCGTCGAAGCGCTCTCCGCCGTCCTCGGCGGCACCAACTCGCTCCACACCAACGCCCTCGACGAGACCCTTGCCCTCCCCTCCGAGCAGGCCGCCGAGATCGCCCTGCGCACCCAGCAGGTGCTGATGGAGGAGACCGGCGTCGCCAATGTGGCCGACCCGCTGGGCGGCTCCTGGTACGTGGAGCAGCTCACCGACCGGATCGAGGCCGAGGCCGAGAAGATCTTCGACCAGATCAAGGAGCGCGGCACCCGGGCCCACCCCGACGGGCAGCACCCCATCGGGCCGATGACCTCCGGCATCCTGCGCGGCATCGAGGACGGCTGGTTCACGGGCGAGATCGCCGAGTCGGCCTTCCAGTACCAGCAGTCCCTGGAGAAGGGCGACAAGCGGGTCGTCGGCGTCAACGTCCACCACGGCTCGGTCACCGGCGACCTGGAGATCCTCCGGGTCAGCCACGAGGTGGAGCGCGACCAGGTCAGCCAGCTCACCGCGCGCAAGGCGGCCCGGGACGACGCGAAGGTGAGCGCCGCCCTGGACGCGATGCTGGCCGCCGCCCGGGACGGCTCGAACATGATCGCCCCGATGCTGGACGCGGTACGGGCCGAGGCCACGCTCGGCGAGATCTGCGAGGCGCTGCGCGAGGAGTGGGGGACGTACACGGAGCCGCCGGGGTTCTGAGTCCTACGGCGGAGGGCCCGCGTTCCACGGGCCTTCCGTGCCGAGCGTCAGCGTGAGCCGGGCGGGCCTTCCGTGCCGAGCGTCAGCGTGAGCCGGGCGGGCCTTCCGTGCCGAACGTCAGGGTGAACAGCGCCCCGCCGCCCGCACCCCCGCTGAGGGCGCGCAGGGAGTCGGGGCCGTACAGTCCCGGCAGCGGCCGGTGACCGGAACCGGCTTCGCACGCGAAAGCCCTGGACTGGGGGGCACCTGAGGGGCTGCGGACAGGCGGTACCGGCCCCGCAGTTAGGATGAAGAACCCTCAAGGAACCCGGCAGCTGTACATGAATTGTCAAAGAAAGCGGAGCCGCATGATACGCACGAGATTTCTCGCAACAGCGGTGGCTGCGCTCATGATAACGTCCGGCTGCACCATGGGGGGCAAGGAGCCGAAGGAAGTCGGCGCCCCTATATCAGAGAGTCGCGAAAAGGCAATGCCGGCCTTCTCGGACGGCTTTTCCTTCATGGCTGAGGATTTTTATAAGATCGCCTGGACAGAGGACGGATACCCGGGAAAGGATGCGGGTGACGGAACTGTCTACGAGCACCCGATCTACCCGACCTACGTGCTCCAGGATTATCTGAAGCAGTATGAGAAGAGTCCCACACCCGCCCTCAAGGACGCTCTCAGCACCGTCGCCCACGCTGCCGTGGACAGAATGGTGCCGCACGAGAATTCCCTTGTCTTCTGGTATGAAGCGGGGGGTGGCAGTCGACTCTATGAGCGCCACTACTCCGCGCTCACTCAGGGCTACTACGCCAACCGCCTGTACGACGCCGGTAAGGTCCTCAAGGACCAGGAGCTGCTGGACGCGGCCGAGAAGGCATTCCTTTCGCTCACCGTACCGGCCGAGAAAGGCGGCGTGCTGTACCGGGACTCGCACGGAGTCTCCATCGCCGAGGTGCCGCAGCACCCCAACAGCTACATCCTTAACGGCTGGCAGTCGGCGCTGTCCTCCGCCTGGCAGTACTGGCTCGCTTCCGGGGACGAACGCGCACGTGATCTCGTCCTGAAGTCATCCCGGACCATGGCGAAACTTCTGCCGCTCTATGATGCACCGGACGTGGCGAATTCCCGATACGGTCTGACCGGGTTCCTCTACGTCCGCACAGTGGACAGCGATCTTGAAGATGCCACCGTCACCGTGCCAGGAGAAGGGGATTTCGGTCTCGCCTCTGCGAAGGATCCGTCACGGTGGCAGAACCATCGCGTTGATGACCGGCGAGTCAACCTGGTCCTGTCAAAAGCATCCTTTCCGAAGAAGAACACCCTGTCGATCGACGTCTCGAAAAACACCGCTGTTGAGGCGTACGTCGGAGAATACGACCCCTTGTCGTCGTCCCCGGTGAAGGGCGAGTGGATCGAAATCGGACAGGTCGGACCGGACTCTCCCGAGCTTAAGGTCCCCTGGGAAGTGGTGAACAAAACCGTCTACCCGACGAACTTCATCAAGAAGATCGACGGCAAGAACACCAATGTGTATCACTCGGTCCACGTGAAGCGCCTTGCCGAGCTCGCCGAGGCCACCAAGATCGAGGAGCTGCAGGAGTGGGCCGACCGTTGGGCCGACGCCATGTGCCGCTGGGGCGGCCTGCCCCAGTACGAGGGCCTGTACGCCAGGCCGGTGGCGGGGATCCACGAGCCGGGCATGGAAGGCGTAAGCCGTTCCGTCAAGGAGATCTGCGCCGACCGCTGAGGTTCGACTCGTGGTGTCGTCCTGTAGATCTGATGGTCAGCCGGTCCCGTGAGGCGGCGAACTGTTCCAGGGAAGAGGCGCTGGAGCGGACCTCGGCCCGGGTGGCGGAGCAGCTGCACTCTTCGCGACTCCTCGCGCCGGGCCGCTACCAGGTGTGAAGGGCGCTACCCCGCCTGGGCGCCGGACAGCCCCAGCAGCAACAGCGTGGTGAACCCGCTCGCCCACTCGGCGTCCACCGGCTCCGCGCTCACCAGCGTCCGGTGCACCACGGCCCCGGCGATCACGTCGAAGATCAGGTCCGCGTTGCGGGCGGCGGTCGAGGCGTCGTCCTCGTACCGCAGCTCGCCGCGGGCCTGGGCGCGCTCCCGCCCCAGGAGCACCAGCCGCTTCTGCCGGTCCACGATGGCCGAGCGGATGCGGCGGCGCAGCGAGTCGTCCCGGGTGGACTCGGCGACCACCGCCATCAGCGCCGTACGGGTCTCCGGCCGCTCCAGCAGGGCGGCGAACTGAAGCACCACGCCCTGGACATCGGCGGCCAGGCTGCCCCGGTCGGGCAGCTCCAGCTCGTCGAAGAGGACGGCGACCGCGTCCACGACCAGCTCGTTCTTGCCCGCCCAGCGCCGGTACAGGGTCGTCTTGGCGACTCCGGCCCGGGTCGCCACATCGCCCATGGTCAGCTTCGACCAGCCGAGATCGACCAGGGAGGCGCGCGTCGCCTCCAGGATCGCGGCATCGGCCGCGGTGGAGCGCGGACGTCCCGTTCGGGTGGCTTTGGGGTCGGTGTCGCTCATGATGCGGCGACCATACCGGCCGGTAGGGATGGCCGTTCCACCCCTAACTCCGTGAGACAGATCACCGGGATGGCCTGTTCCGGTGGGCTGATCGGCAGTTACGCTACGGGTCGTAGCGTAAGGAAGGCGGCTGGCCCGCCCCCGCATGCCACGAACGAGCGACAGCCACCGGGGTCTCCATGGAGACCTCAGGCGCCGGGTGGGGACCCGGAGCCGCACGGACCGGCCGGATGGGGATCCGGAAGGTCCACCAGGGTCTTTCAGGGACCCGTTTCCGTTCCACGGGGTTCTTTCAGGGGCCCCACGGGGGTTCTTCGAAGGTCCCTGCCGGGGTTCTTCAAAGCCCCGTCGGGGTTCTTCAGGGGCCCTGGGGCCGTCTCTGTCCGCCCGCCCGGCACTCCGGCCGGTGCCGCGGACCGGGGTCCGGTTCCCGTATCGCTTTCCGGAACGGTGTGGTCAGGGGGGAGGATGTACGTATGCAGCCTAGGAACATGTCCATGAGCGGCGTTGTCGACCTCGCCGCTGTCAAGGCGGCCGGCGAGGCCAAGGCCAAGGCGGAGCAGGCCCGTGCAGCGGCCGCCCGTACGGGGGGCACCGGTGCCGTGGCGCCCGCCGCCCTGGTGATCGACGTCGATGAAGCAGGCTTCGAGCGCGATGTCCTCCAGCGTTCCGCCGAGGTCCCGGTCGTCATCGACTTCTGGGCCGAGTGGTGTGAGCCGTGCAAGCAGCTGGGCCCCCTGCTGGAGCGCCTGGCCGTCGAGTACAACGGCCGCTTCCTGCTGGCCAAGGTCGATGTCGACGCCAACCAGATGCTGATGCAGCAGTTCGGCATCCAGGGCATCCCGGCGGTCTTCGCCGTGGTCGCCGGGCAGGCCCTCCCGCTCTTCCAGGGCGCGGCCCCCGAGGCCCAGATCCGCGAGACGCTGGACCAGCTGATCCAGGTCGGCGAGGAGCGGTTCGGACTCACCGGGATCGCCGTCGACCCGGACGCCCCGGCGGACGCCGCCCCGGCCGAGGTGCCGGCCGGCCCGTACGACTCCCTGCTGGAGGCCGCCGCCTCCGCGCTCGACGCCAATGACTTCGGCGGCGCCGTGCAGGCGTACAAGAACGTGCTCGTGGACGATCCGGGCAACCCGGAGGCCAAGCTCGGCCTCGCCCAGGCGGAGCTGCTCGGCCGGGTCCAGACGATGGACCCGCAGCAGGTCCGCAAGGACGCGGCGGACAACCCGGGCGATGTGGACGCCCAGATCGCCGCCGCGGACCTGGATCTGGTCGGCGGCCATGTCGAGGACGCCTTCGGCCGGCTCGTCGAGGCGGTCCGCCGCAACACCGGCGACGACCGGAACACCGCCCGGCTGCGGCTCCTGGAGCTCTTCGAGGTGATCGGTCCGGAGGACCCCCGGGTCACCGCCGCCCGTACCGCCCTGGCGCGCGTTCTGTTCTGATCGAGCTGTTTGTGCCGATGTGACAAGACGGCCGCGATACCCCTCGGGTATCGCGGCCGTTTTGCCGTCCGGGCGCTAAGAGGGGCCCTCCCTTTACCAAATCTTGACAAAGCGACGTGCTGTTACTGGCAGTAAGTCGGGGTGGTTGGTCTGCCCCGTTTCCATGGAGTTTCCGGGTATTTTCCTGTCCCTTTCGTGCCACCCTGTGTGGCCGCATCGTGTCGCCCGGTCGCGGCTTGGATATCAGGTCGTTACTGGCAAGTAACGAACCCCCTTGTGCGGCGGCGCCGAATGCACCACGATCGGCCACGCTCGGTCCCATACCTCCAGCCCGGTCCCCAGCCGGTGCCTGAGGGCCTGTTGGGTCCCCACCGAGTGGGCCGGCGGCAGTGGCGCCGGCCGTGGACAGGGGGGTTCCCGCCGACAGGCGGGGCCTGTCCGACCGGCTGTGCACACCGTGCAGCCAGTGGTTTGTCGCTCGGGGGTGAACGCCGGTGGATCGGATGCGGGACATGCCTCCGTTTCCAGGCGCTCTCCTTCCCGAGGACGTAGCGCTTCTCCCATCCCAGGACGGGTTTCCTGCCCGGCCGGAGATGTACGTCCGAGAAGAAGGAGCAAGTTATGAGTTCCCAGGTTCGCGGTGGGACGAGATGGAAGCGTTTCGCTCTGGTCATGGTGCCGAGCGTCGTCGCGACCGCAGCGGTGGGTGTCGGTCTCGCGCAGGGTGCGCTGGCCGCGTCGTTCAGCGTGTCCGGTCAGAGCTTCAAGGTCAGCACCGACCGGCTGGAGGGCGAGGACTTCGTCCAGTACGGCAGTGTCGCGGTCGGCAAGGACCTCGACGGCAAGGACGCGGCGCACGCGGTCGCGGTCTCGGGCTTCAGCAAGGCCACGATCACCAACATGTGCCAGTCGGTGGTCACGCCGAAGGTCCCCTTCCTCGGCAACGTCAGCCTTGAGCTGAGGGCCGGCACGAACCCCAAGAAGCCGGTCGAGGCCACCAACCTCTACCTGGACATCGCGCAGCTCGACGCGGACGCCGAGTTCCGGAACATCGACATCGGTGTCGCCGCCGGTTCGCTGAAGAAGCCGAACAAGCCGGGCAGCATAGGCATCCAGCCCGGTACGCAGGCGAAGGAGGAGGGCTTCGCGCAGCGCGCGGACGGGGCCGTCCTGACCAAGGTGCAGCAGACGGCGTGGGCGACCACGGCCGGCACCTTCAAGCTCAGCGACCTGAAGCTGAGGCTGCACTCGGGCGTCAAGGAGTGCTTCTAAGCACTCGCCCCGGGTGGCCGGACCACGCCCGCAGGCCGGGCGGCCGTCCGGCCACCCCCCTCCTCTTCTCACCGCAGTACCGGTTCCAGGGAGCTGTTTTCCATGAGCCCCGAGTCCACAGGGCAGAACAAGCACAACCTCACCGTCTACCGGCGGGGATTCCGTACCTGGCGGGGTAACCGGCCGTTCTGGGCGGGTCTGTTCACCATGCTGGGCGGTGCGCCCATCGCCTACTTCCCGTACGCCGACCTCAAGCTCGGCAATATGACGCTGGCGATGTCCACCACCGCCGGTGCCGGGTCCCTCATCATCGGGGTCCTGCTGATCACGCTCGGCCTGACCATGTGGTTCCACAGCATCGTGCGGGTCTTCGCCGGTGTGGCGGCCATCCTCCTCGCGCTGATCTCCCTTCCCGTCGCCAACATCGGCGGCTTCCTGATCGGATTCCTCTTCGCGCTCGTCGGCGGAGCCCTGTCCATTTCCTGGGCGCCGGGCGAGCCGAAGCCGGACGCGGAGGACCCGCACGCGGTCCCCTCGGCCCTGGACAAGCGGCAGCCGGAGGGCAGCGGGTACGAGGGCGCCCTGCACGGCGCGGCCGTTCCCCGGCAGCAGCCGGGCGACCACGACACGGCCGACGGGCTGGACGGGGGGACACATCGTGCGGGGTGACGACGGGCACCAGAAGGACGCGTACGCCGGTGACGTCCCCCGCGAGCGCAAGGGCCCCCGCCACGCGGCCCCCAAGAAGTCGCTGCTGACCAAGTTGCACATGCCGAGCGGCAAGAAGGCGTTCGCGCTCGCCGCGATGCCGACGGCGGTCTTCGTGGGCATGGGCCTCACGCCCAAGCTCGCCATGGCCGACGGCAACCCCGACATCCCCTTCGCACCGGGCCCGTGCGTCACCCGCTCCGACGAGCCGAGCCCCTCCGAGACCGGGTCCGAGACCCCGAAGGCCTCCCCAACCCCGTCGGCGACGCCCACGGAGGCGCCGGACAAAGGCGGTACGGAGAAGGAGCCGGGCCAGGACGACACCGCTACCCCGGCCCCCACGGAGAGCGGTCCGGCCACCGAGGACCCGGTGGCCGGGCAGAAGCCCGACACGGCGGCGGACCGGGCGCGGAAGCCCCCCGCGGACAAGCCCTCCCCGGAGAAGCCCGCCGAGGAGCCGAGCGCCACCCCGGCGCCCACCAAGTCCAGGAACCCGCTCGACCCGCTCGGTCTGGGCGACGCGCTCAAGGACCTCTTCGACCCGAACAGGGGCAAGGACAAGGCCGGGGAGAAGCCCGAGGAGACGGCGAGCCCGTCCCCGACCCCCACGGCCGACGCCCCGAAGCCCCCGGGCCGGCCGAAGGCCCCGGAGAAGAAGGCCCCGGAGAAGGACGCCCCGCCGAAGGACCCGGCGAAAGGCGCCTCCGACGGCCAGGCGAAGGACGCCTCCGACCAGGCGAAGGGCATCTCCGACAAAGCGGCCGACGCCATCCGCGAGGCGGCCGAGAAGGCGGGCCGGGACGTCGAGGAGCTCGACGAGGACGTCAAGGGACTCGACCCCAAGAAGGACGAGGACATCCCGGACGGCGCCAAGCCCCGCTTCCCCTGCCCCGAAGCCGACCCGCAGGCCCTCGCCGCGGCGGCCCTGGAGCCCGGCATCCCGCTGCTCCCGGCCGACCCATGGGTCCTGGAGTCCTCGCTGCTCACGCTCAACGGGCTGGACTACAAAGGGATCGTCGAGGTGAAGAAGGCGGACGGCAGCATCAAGAAGGTGCTCAAGTTCACCGCGAGCTCCATCGACATCAAGGACCTTCACCAGCTCACCGTCGGCCCGGCCGGCACCACGGGCCATGTGAAGTCGCGGCCCGGCTCCACGTCGACGATCCGCAACGGCACGGTGACGATGTACACGGAGGAGCTGAAGGGCAACCTCTTCGGCCTCATCCCGATCACCTTCAGCCCGCAGACCCCGCCCCCGCTGAACGTGCCCTTCGCCTTCTTCACCAAGGTGAAGGTGGTCCAGGCCGGCCAGTTCGGCGGCACGCTCAAGGTCCCGGGCCTCCAGAACTACCTGGAGGGCGGCAGCCGCTAGCCCCGGCCGCCCCCGCCCGCCACCCGATCCCGTCCGGGAGCCGCACGCAGCCGTGGGCCGTACCCCTCACCAGGGGTACGGCCCACGGTCATCTGCCCGTGGAGCACCGCAGGCAGGCTCACCGGCACGACGGTGAGCAGTTCGTCCAGTCCTCCGAAGCCGTCGTAGTCGCTCTGCTCGTCGTTCCTGCGGACCTCGTGCGGACCGGCCGAGAGCTCGGCGAGCGTGATGGTGGTGATTCCCACCTCGGCGGGCAGCTCCTCCGGGGCGATCCACTTCCGCAGGATCACGATGTTCGTGGCGCAGAACGGCCGGGTCCGCTCCACCGGGACCTGGCAGACCCGGCCGGACGGGGACTTCGACCTCTCCGTACGCGAACGGGACGGCGTCCTCGTCCACCGCTGGACGCTGAGGGCCGGACGGACGGTACCGGCCGGGACCCATGTCTTCGCCGGGCAGTACGACCACGCCCCGGGCGGCCGTGACGCCGGGCCGGACATGTACCGGGCCACGGCGCGGACCGCCGACGGCACCTCGTACGAGGTTGGCGGCGACTTCGCGCGGACGACCTGAGAGAGCGAACTGTAAAAGGGGGCGGAGCCTAGGCGTCCGGCTGCGCCGGGACCGTCGACACCGCGCTGTAGAAGACCGAACGCCCCTGCTTGGAGCGCTCCAACAGCCCCTGGGCCACCCCCTGTTCCAGCGTGTTGCGCACGACGGTCACCTGGACGGTCCGCTCCGGGTGGGCCTCGGTCAGCCCGGCGGCGACCTCCGTGGCGGACCTGGGCTCGCCCTCACCCGCGAGGTAGGCGGTGATCAGCTCGCGCCAGGTCGGCTCTCCGGGCTTCCTGGGCGAAGTGCCCTTCTTGGCGGCGGTCTTGCCGGAGGCCTTGCGTCCGGCCGGGGCGGTGCCCGCCTTCCGGGACGCCGCCCTGCCGCCGGAGCGGCGGGCCGCGGGGACGGCGGTCCGCTTGCGGCCCTTGCCGTTCTTCGCCGTCGACGTGCCGGTGGCGCCGAGTACGTCCTGCATCTTCGTCAGGACCTGCTGGCTCTCCTCCAGGCGGACGAGCTCCTCCTGAAGCCGCGCCAACTCCGCGCGCACCCGCTCCTGGTCGCTCAGGTTGGCCGCCAAGTCGTCCGCGACCCGCTGTGCGTAGTCCGCTGTGACGCTGGAAGAAGAGTGGTTTCCGGACATGTGTTCCTCGGCCTTCGACGCGGTGGGCTTGGGTGTAGCGACGATGGTACCCATGCGAATCAAGCCAATTCGCCTCGAACGTGAGCGCCCACCGCTGTCGCCCCGCGACGCGACCGGGCCGGGCCCGGGTGCCGTCCGCCCGAGGGG
>NZ_JBHYVE010000010.1:226281-255675 GCF_042750035.1 Streptomyces sp. NPDC059452 | reverse complement strand
AACCGAACTGCCCCCAGCTTCAACCGGATTGCTACGACAACCCGGCGGTGAAGGTCTCTCACCTCACTCGATTCCGTGGCGCCTCGTGGCGCACCCACCCGCTACGACAAACGAGCCCGCCACTACCAAGCCCTCGTCACCCTCGTCTGCCTACGACTCTGGCTCCCCACCGACATTGCGGACACCCCCTAGGGCCTGTTGTGAAAGTGGATCTTGGTCGTAGGTGATCACGTGTCATGGGGCGTGGAGATCTGACGAGCTGCCAGTGGGCCCGGCTGGAACCGTTGCTGCCGCAGGGCATCAAGCCGGGCCGTCCACTGGTGTGGACGCGGCGGCAGCTGATAGACGGCATACGGTGGCGGACCCGAACCGGCGCCCCCTGGCGGGACGTGCCCGAGAGGTACGGGCCGTGGGACCGGGTCTACGACCTGTTCCGGCGCTGGCAGCGAGACGGCACCTGGGCCCGGATCGTCACCCAGCTCCAGGCGGAGGCCGATGCGAAGGGCCTGATCACCTGGGACGTGAACGTCGACTCGACCGTGTGCCGGGCTCACCAGCCCGCCGCCGGGGCGGCGAAAAGGGGGATCTCCAGAAGGAACCGCCCGGCGGCGTCTTCACCGAACCGGCCGATCACGGACTCGGACGTTCCCGGGGCGGGCTGACCACCAAGATTCATCTCGCGGTAGAACAGGGACAGAAGCCTCTGTCGATCGTGATCACAGCCGGACAGTGGGGTGACTCGCCGCAGTTCGAGCCCGTTCTGGAGGCAATCCGGGTGCCCCGGCTGGGGCTTGGACGGCCACGCAAACGTCCGGGCCGGGTCCGCGCGGACAAGGCATACGACTCCCGCAGCAATCGCGCCTATCTGCGACGACGCGGGATCAAGGCCACGATCCCCATCCCTGCCGATCGGGCCAGCAACCGGGCCAAGCTTGGCTCCCATGGCGGCAGGCCGCCGAAGTTCGATAAGGCCGACTATCGCGAACGCCATGCCGTCGAGTGCGGAATCAACCGCCTCAAGAGGCAAAGGGCAGTGACCACCAGGTACGACAAGCTCGCCGTCCGCTACGAAGCCACGGTGCTGGTCGCAGTCCTCAACGAGTGGCTATGAACCTCAGGCTCAGTCCCCGGAACGGGTATCTCGCCGTGTTAATCGCCGCTCTCCATGACCACGTTTTCCGGCAAGTTTCTCACAGCGAGAGCGGCGGCTTCCGCCGGCGTCGCGACCTCGCCAAGCAGGGAGGCATAGCCGGATGAGTAGACCTTGTACGGCGGTCCGCCATACAAGATGAAGGGGAGGTCGTCGCGACCCGGTTCAACCCACGGCGGGGCGCTGCGCAGGAAGTGCAGGGTCCCATGAGTCGGGAATGGATAGAGGCCGCGCAGGCGGGGCTCGGCATGCGCGGCCTCAACGACGGCAAGCAGGGAGTCATGCATGGCTCCCCGCGTGCCCGGCCTGCGTTCCAAGAGCCAGCACCAAGCCGTCGCAACATCGGGGGCTTCAGACATGGCCCCATCTTCGACGTTCCAAGGGCCGCCCACAACCGACTCAGCTTCTCGGCGATCGCATCAACAGCCGCGACTTTCCCAACAGGCCCTAGAGGGGGGCCACGCCGAACGGCAGCAGCAAAAGAAGGCCGGTGGGGACGAGCCCGATGAACGCCCCGATAGCTGATTTGACTCGGTTCACCTTGTTGTAGAGCCCCAGGATTCCGAAGGTGACAGCGAGAGGGCCCAGTACGAACGCGAGCGGGGCCACTCCGAAGGAGTAAAAAGCCATGCAGGCCAGGCTGATGACGCCGAGCCCGAGCGACACGCTGCCATAGAGGCTAACGGGAGTGTCTTCCACTCTGCTGCTCATACGTACCCCTGAGATCATTCATGTTCGCCATGCGAGATGAATTTCACATGCGATGTGAAGGTTGTCGTTGGAGCCGCATGATCACCACTCCGGCTGATGATGTTAACACGCTTTCCGCTCTCGCCGTTGTCGCCTTTGGGTTCCATGGGATTACCCAGGTCCGGGACGGCTCGGCTGACCAATAAATTTCGGGGGATAAATGAGTAGGATTTCCGCTGCCAAGAAGGCTGCCCTGGTGCTTGCTCCAGTGGTCATAGCAACATCAGGAACGGCTCCAGCTGCTGCCTCTGGTGCAGAAGAAGCGGAGTCGGTGGCATTCTCTATTTCGGCGCTCTCGAATGGGGAAACGCGAACACTGAAGTCGCCCGAGGCGGACAGTGCGCAGGCGAAGCAACTGAAGCAGATGGACTTCAGTGTGGAGCAGGAGAAATCGGGAGAAACGGCTGTGGTTGATCGCTCCAGTGCGGGTGAGGGAATCACGGTTTCCTAGGGCAGTGCTTTCGTCGACCTCTCGTGGCGCGCATACGCAAGGGATGCCCGATACATCGTGCTCCGAGACGGGCACGAGATTGCCCGCCTTGAGGCAGGGGTGTCGTCGTTTCGTGACACGGGCATCGAGAAGGGCGCCGAATGCGAATATCAGGTGGCTCCCGTGCTCCCTGAGGGGGAAGAGGGCGCCGAGGCCCGTCGCTGGGGCGTGAAGGCGGCCATTCCGAAATCGGCATCCAGTGAGGATTTGCAGCAGGTGGCGTCCGCGCGGGCTACCGCTGCGGCGGCAGCGAAGACGACCACCCTAGGCGCGCGAAGGCAACCCATCCAAAACGCGAATCAGAGAAGGGGTGATCGCGCCCCGCGCCATCCTGACCGAACCTGACTGGATCGAGGTATTCACTCACTCGCCCAACAGTGCGACCGAGATTGCCAATGCCCGGTGCCGCGTCGTGGCCTCCGCCTAATGGTGACGCCTGGTGCCCGTGCTCGAAGTCGCGGCCGGTATCGGGGAAGTTGATTACAGCACGGCGAAAGACGCGTGCGTGTGCGTCGTGCGAATCGACCAGGCCGAACGAGACCTATCTACAGGGGGGCTCATGGTGACCACCGAGCGGGGCACGGTGAAGAACGGCGCGGCGACCATCGTAGCCCAGTACCGTTCCCAGCTTTCCCGACTACATCCGGGAATTGGGCCTCTCGCCAAGTTTCCGCACCTCTATTGCCAGCCCCGAACCCGATAGCGACGAATCGGATATCTGGGACTGAATGCCAGTGCACAGTAAGCCCGCTCTTTCACCCTTGCGAGGTGAGAGGGTGGGTTTTTTCATTTCCGGGTAAGTGACATTGCGCGCTCAACTGTTTGCCGAGCAAGGGAATTCTGGCGGTAGGGAGACAGAAGGGAAGGGATCTTCTTGACCTGCCCGTCAATTCTCCCTGAGTGAATAGCCGGATAGTCATCGAGAACGGAAGTCCATGTAGAGCACGCGGCTTCTAGGTGGCCAATTTCAAGCTGTCTCTCGGCTAGCAGAGAGCTGAAAGTTAGTTTGCTGCGCTGCATGTCCGTTGAGTCCCGAAGTCGAAAATGGTCGTGTAGAGACTCAATGCTTCCTTTGGTGTCACCCAATATGTGCCGTACTTCCGCTGTTGAGTAGGCGAGGGTAGCGGAACTGAAGCCGCCAAAAGTGCCGAGCTGGCTTTCTGCCTGGTTGACCGCGCGCTCTGCCGCTCGCAGGCTCGTGAGCGCGTTTTTCTTTTCTCCTGCAAGGGCGTAGGCGTGGGCCTGTTGCCCCGCCATGAATGCCCGCATACGAGGAGTGGACTCGGGTGATGCCTCTGCGGCTGCGTTCGCGAGCCTCGCCGCTGGTGCTCCGTGACCGAGGTTCGCGGCCTGTACAGACATGCCACGCAGAACGTGGCAGTACGTGTTGTGGTCCCCGCCCGCCCCGGCAAGTTCGAGGGCTTTTACGTAATACTGCTGTGCCCTGCCATGAGCACCTTCGTCAACTGCCATCCATCCGGTCAGGTAGCAGAGAAAGGCGGCGGCGGACAGCATGGACTTTCGTGTCTCGCTGGACGCGTCAGCGTTGAGATACGGGGTCACTGTGTTGACCAGAAACGCTGCGGCCATGGGGCGCGCGTAGCGGCCGCCAAAATCGTCATCAAGATCCGAAAGGCGTTCAGTCATTGCTCTGACTGCGCTTACCTCCGGTTGCCCGATGCGGAGTTTAGGGTTTTTCCCTAGTGCTTCCATTCGCCCTACAACATCCGGCCATCCGGGAACGCTAAGCGCGACGGAGAAGAGCCCCGCGCCTAGGACGCTTCGGCGTGAGGGGTCCATGTCTTGCCTCCCGAGGTCTACCAGACCTTCAACGGTAGTCGGGGGGCTGTTGGACTCCTTCGGGGGTGCTGGGAATCCTGCGTCGGCGTGTGTGATGGGGCGGATCAGTCTCCGGGCGAGTGCTTCCAGAATCAGCGGTCGCACAGCCTCTTTCGGCAGGTGGCCCTTTAGCCACTGGTGGACCGAGGGTTCCCGATACTTGAGGGGTGTTCCGCGCTCTGTGCCTAAGCGGTTGACCTCCTGTGCGAACTGCCGCAGGGTCCATCGGCTCTCGTGGTACAGGCGTTCAAGCCCGCCGTTCGGCTGCGGTGTCACTCGTCTCAACTCCCGTGCCATGGCCTCTTAAAGCTCTTAAGTCCCGCCCTCTTCCCAACGGTACCGCTGTGCGTGGTCGGACGGTTGCCTAGTGCGAGCACCACTCCACGCACCAACTACGAAGGAGGTACGCAGCATGAGCACCGCAATCGCTACGCCCGTCCCGTTCGGGGTCCGACACCTGGTCTCGCCCCCGCCGTCGAACAACGAAGCACCGGTCATCACGTACAGCGAGGGGTTGCAGCTCAACGTCTCCGCCGAGGGCAACCCGTGGCACGCGATCACGGCGGAGATGCCCGAGACGCAGACCGAGACCAGCAACGGCGACGGCTCGGCCCCCGGCTCCGACTCCGGAACCGACCTGTACTGAAATGCGAACCATCCTCATCCTGACCGGCCGGAACGATCTCACGGCCGACGCAGTGGTTGAGGAGCTGGTGAAGCGCGGGGAAGAAGTCGTCAGGTTCGACACTACCGACTTTCCCACCGCATCCCCTCTGGCTGTCTCCCTCACCGGGGACGGCTGGACGGGGCCCCTCGCCGGCTCCCGTACGGTCCGCCTGGAAACCGTGAAGTCGGTGTGGTGGCGACGCCCCAACGAGTTCCGGACCCCTGGCTACTGGCCTGGAAACGCTCGCGCCCTCGCGGTCTCGGAGGCGCGTTCGGGGCTGCTCGGCGTGCTTGGATCGCTGCCCGTCCGCTGGATCAACCACCCCTCGCGGGACGCTGCCGCGAACTACAAGCCCGTTCAACTCGCCGTTGCTGCCCGCTGCGGGCTCGACGTGCCCCGATCCGTGATCACGTCGGACCCCGAGCACGCCCGTACGTTCATGGGAGACGACACGGTTGTCTACAAGGGGCTTGGCGGGGGCGTGCTCGGCCCCGAAGGGAAGCGGCAGTTCCTTCCCGTGGCGCTTGTCTCCGCGGACGAGCTGGACGACGGAGTTGGCAGTACCGCCCACTTGTTCCAAGAGCGCGTGGACAAGGCGTACGAAGTGCGCTTGACCGTGATCGGGGAGCATATGTTTTCCGTCGCCATCCACACCGACAGTGAAGCCGCGCGGCTCGACTGGCGGACCGACTATCAGTCCCACCGGTACGAAGTGGTGGACATGCCCCCGGAGGTTGAGAAGGGGGTACGTCAACTCATGGACGAACTCGACTTGTTCTTCGGTGCGTTGGACTTTGCCGTCACCCCGGACGGACGTTGGGTGTTCTTCGAGGTGAACCCCAACGGCCAATGGCACTGGCTCGCTGTCCGGGCCGGGGTGCCGCTCGTGAAAGCCATGGCCGATGCCCTGCAAGGAGACACAGCATGACCGAAGCGCCCGCATGGACCGGAGCCGCCAAAGCGCTTGCCGACAAGGTGACCGCCGACGCTCCCGCATGGCATGACGGCGTAAGCAACACCCCCCGGCACCTACTCGTCCCGCGCTGGTGGCAGCGCATCCCGGACAGTCCGGCGCAGGAATGGGCGCTGGTGAACCTCCCCGAGGGCTCCCCGGAACGCCTGCACGCGGCGTACTCCGACGAGACGCTAGTCACCCGTGTCGGCCCCACGCACGCCGACCACGCCGCCCCCGGCGGACACGGCAAGGGTGACCCCACGTCGTCCAGCACACTGCCGGGGCTCATCGTGTCCATGGCCCATCGGCTCGACGTGAAGCCCGGTCAACGCGTGCTCGACGTGGGAACGGGTTCCGGGTACTCCGCCGCTCTGTTCGCACGCCGCTTGGGGGACGACAACGTGACGAGCGTGGACGTGGACCCGTACCTAGTCGAGGCAGCCCGGACCCGCCTCGCCGAGTTCGGGCGCACACCGCGCGTGGAAGCCATCGACGCAACCGGGGATCTCCCCGATTCGGAGTATGACCGCATCATGGCGACCGTTTCCGTACGGCCCGTCCCCGCGTCATGGCTCCGCGCGCTGCGTCCTGGCGGACGACTGGTCACGACCATTGCCCACACCGCCCTACTGATCACGGCGGACATGGGCACGGACGGAATCGCGCGGGGCACCGTCCAGCCCGACCCGGCCACGTTCATGGAGACCCGGCAGGAAGCGGACTACCCGGCGAAGCTGAACGACGTGTTCGTAAGGGCTCGCGTACGGGAGGGCGAGGACGTGCGACCCCCGGACGGGCCGGTTCCCGACCTGTGGCAGGAATGGCCCCTTCGGTGGCTGTTCGAGCTGGACACGCCCGGTGTAGAGACCCGCGCGGCTACCTACCCGGACGACGGGCGGCGTGTGGTGTGGCTACTCGCTGCGGACGGCTCATGGGCCCGAGCCGAGGACGGAACCTCACCCCTGGTGCACCAGGGCGGCCCCCGCCGACTCTGGGACGACCTGGAACGCGTCCGCCGCATCTGGGAAGAGCGCAACCGGTTCTCTCTCCACTCGATGCGCGCGGAACTCTCACCCAAGGGCAGCTACCTCCTGTCCCCGGATGACTCATGGCGCTTCCCCGTCTGACCCCACGCGAACCCCAGCCCCGCCCTTGTGCTCCCCCGTCGCGCGCGGGCGGGCCCGAGGATGTACTACGCGCCCCGTAGCGTCCCGCACAGACAGCCAACCACCCCGTTCGGCAACTGCCGGGCGGGGCTCTGTCGTTGGGCTTGACCTGTGGGTATCCTCAGAACTGATAATCAGGAGTGTTGGGGTCGGCCAGGACATACCAGCTCTCCTTGCCCGTCTGGCCGACGTCGGCGGGCCGGGCGCCGAGGGCGAGGAGCCGTTCCAGCTCGGCGTCCTGGTCGCGGTCGGTGGCGTTGACGTCGATGTGCAGGCGGAGCTTCCCGGCCCGGGGTTCGCTGGTGGGGCTCAGGACGATGGTCGGCTGCGGGCGCCGAAGCCGACGCCGGGCGGCCCGATCTCGATGGAACCGTCGCTCTCCCGGCCGAGTTCGACATAGCCGAGGATGTCGCTCCAGAACGCGGCGAGCCGCTCGGCGTCGGCGGCTTCGATGACCAGTTCGCTGATGCGGCATGCCATGGCGGCCAGTGTAGGGAGCGGGGCTCCCAGGAGGCCCGCAGCGAGGCGGCGCGCCTCACAAGCCCCGCGACACCGTCCCCGTGAGGTGCACACGCCCGTTCCCGCTCCGCAGGGCGAAGGCGTTCCCGGCCGGGTCGGCCGCGTACGTCACGGTGGCGGGCAGCAGGACGGGTGCCCTGAAGTCGGCCCGTACGGTGCGGAGTTCACCCGGCTGTCCGCCCGCCTCGGCCAGGCAGCGGGCCACCGTCCACATGCCGTGCGCGATGGCCCGGGGGAAGCCGAAGAGGCGGGCGGTCAGCGGGTGGAGGTGGATGGGGTTACGGTCGCCGGAGACGGCTCCGTACCGCCGCCCGAGATCGCCGGGCAGCCGCCACTCGGCGACGGCGGGTAGCCAGGGGTCCTTCCGCGCGCTCTTCCCGGGCGCTCCCGCCTCCGCTTCCGCTTCTGCCCCCGCCTCCGTCTCCGCCTCCGCTTCTGCCTCCGCCTTCGCTTCCGCCTTCGTCGCGTGCCGTGACAGATAGCCGCTGCGCGACTCCCACACGAGCTCCCCGCCCACCCGCGCCTCGGTCACCATCGTGACTTCGGTGCCGCGCCGGTGAGGCGTCAACTCATCTGCGTACACCGTCAGTTCGAGCGCCTCGTGGGGCTGCGCGGCCCGGACTCCGCTCACCTCGATCCAGGTGTGGACGAGCCCGACGACGGGGAGCGGGAAGGAGCGCCCGGTCATCAGCCGCATGGCGAGCGGAAAGGCCAGGACATGGGGGTACGTGAGCGGGAGCGGCCCGGATGGCGGGAAGCCGCAGATCCGGCGGTACGCGGCCAGGGGGCCGGGGGCGGCGGGGGCGGCCGGGAGGGTGAGGCGGTCGGTGGGCAGGGTGGCGTCCGGTCGTCGTCCGGCGTGCTTGAACGGCGAGGTGACGGCACCGCGTACGAGGGAGGCGCTCAGCCCGGACACGGTCATCACGCTCACGCCCCCAGCAGGCTCTGGCCGCAGACGCGCAGCACCTGGCCGTTGACGGCCGAGGAGGCGGGCTGGGCGAACCAGGCGACGGCCTCGGCGACATCGACCGGAAGGCCGCCCTGGGAAAGGGAGTTCATACGGCGGCCCGCCGCGCGGATGAAGAAGGGTACGGCCGCCGTCATCTTCGTCTCGATGAATCCGGGCGCGACCGCGTTGACCGTGACGCCGTGGTCGACGGCGGCGCGTGGGCCGAGCGAGCGGACGAGACCGATGATTCCGGCCTTGCCGGCCGCGTAGTTGGTCTGCCCGGCGTTTCCCGAGATGCCCGCGATGGAGGCGGTGGCGACGATCCGGCCGCCGCGCGGGATGGCGCCCGCCTTGAGGAGTTCGTCGGTGGTGCGCAGGACGCTGTCCAGGTTGACTTCGATGACCGAAGTCCAGCGTTCGGCGGGCATGTTGGCGAGGCGGCGGTCACGGGTGATGCCCGCGTTGTGGACGAGGATGCCGAGCCCGTCGGGCGCTGCCGAAGAGATGCGGTCGGCGGCGTCGGGGGCGGTGATGTCCAGGGGGAGGGCGGTGGCGCCGAGCCGGTCGGCGGTACGTTCCAGCTCCCCATGGGCCTGTGGCACGTCCAGGGCGATGACCTGGGCCCCGTCGCGGGCCAGCACGGAGGCGACGGCCGCGCCGATGCCCCGAGCGGCCCCGGTGACCAGGGCGGTGCGGCCGATGAGCGGGGCGGACCAGTCGGCTACGGGGTCGGGGGAGGAGGCGGGGCCGGGGGCGGGGCCGTGGGTGGCGGCGGTCAGCTCGATGACCTGGCCGCTGACGTACGCCGAGCGCGGGGAGAGAAGGAAGCGGAGGGTGGACTCGGCGTCGTGAGCCGTTCCCCCGCCCGGAATCCGTACGAGCTGAACGGTGGAGCCCCGCCCGATCTCCTTCCCCAGCGACCGGACGAACCCCTCCAACGCCTGCTGGGCGGCGGCCTGGTGGTGGTCGCCGGGGGGCGGCACCGTACCGAGGGCGACGATCCGCCCGCCCGGGGCGAGGGAGCGTACGACGGGGTGCAGGGCGGCGTGTACGTCCCCGAGCCCGGCGGCGGTGGCCACCCCGGTGGCGTCGAGGACGATCGCGGCGGGCCGGTCGGCACGGCCGACGACCGGGAGCCCGACCCGTGACAGCACCTCCGCGACTCCCGTGACCGCCGGGGTCCCCGCCGCCAGATGCAGGAGCGGCCCGTCCAGATGCGGGGTCTCCAGGCTCCAGCGGCGCAGCGGGGCGGGCTGCGGGAGGCCGAGGCGGCGGGTGAGGAAGCGGCCGGGTGCTGTGCCGGAGAGGTGCAGATAGCGATCGGCCATTGTCCTGACTCCCTGCTCGGTCGTAGATTTACTCCAGAGTAAGGTTACTCAAGAGTCAGGAGCTGGTCGAGATGAAGAATCCCGGACGGACCGCATGGCGGCCCGATCCCGGCCGGGCCGATCTCGGGCGGCCCGATTGCGGGCGGCCCGATCCTGGACGGCCCGAGCGAGGAGTTGGCACGTTCACGGGGCTGGGAGCCACTCGCCTACCTCACCCTCTACGAGACGGCGGCCGTGGACTACGTGGAGGGTGACGACGGCCTCCTCATGGCCCCGGCGCACGCGGTGCCGCGCCTGCTGGAGCGCGCGGGGCTCGGTATCGAGGACTTCGACCTGTACGAGATCCATGAGGCGTTCGCCTCCCAGGTGCTGGCCACCCTCGCGGCCTGGGAGAAGCAGGGTCTGTCCCCGCTCGACCGCACCCGCCTGAACGTGGCCGGCTCCTCGCTGGCCACGGGCCACCCCTTCGCCGCCACGGGGGCACGGATCGTCGCCACGTTGGCCAAGCTGCTGGCGGAACGGGAGGCCCCGGGGCGGGGGCTGATCTCGATCTGCGCGGCGGGCGGCCAGGGCGTGACGGCGATCCTGGAGCGCCCCTGACTTCTTCTCCGCCCTGCCTGCCTACCTGTCTGTCTGCCTGCCGGACGGACGGACGACCCGGTGACGAGACCCGCCCGCCCCCCCCGCCCCCGCTACCGAGGAGCCGCACGTGTCAACGCCTTCATCCGCCGCCCCCGTATCCGCAACTCCCCCATCCACACCGGTCCTTGTGGAGCCGACGAAGAAGCGGGACCCCGACGGACGGGTCCGGGAGGTCTCCGTACCGGCGCTCGCGCCCCCGGTCCTGCGGGGCTCGCTGGCGGAGATCCCGTTCGACAACGCCCGCGAGGCGCCGTCGGAGGCGGTTCTCAGCCGCAAGGACGCCGAGGGCACCTGGCACGACGTGACCGCCGCCGACTTCGCCGCCGAGGTGCTCGCGGTGGCGAAGGGCCTGATGGCGGAGGGGCTGCGGGCGGGCGACCGGATCGCGATCATGGCCCGTACGACGTACGAGTGGACGCTGCTGGACTTCGCGTCCTGGGTGGCCGGCCTGGTGACGGTCCCGATCTACCCCACCTCGTCCGCCTTCCAGGCCCGCTGGATCCTCCAGAACTCCGGTGCGGTGGCCTGCGCGGTGGAGACGAAGGAGCAGGGCCGCCTGATCAGCCTGGAACGTCGGCAACTGGGCGACCTGGCGCACCTGTGGCAGTTCGACACGGGGGCGATCGCCCACCTCAAGTCCCTGGGCAAGGACATCCCGGATCCGGCGGTGGCGGCCCGCAGGGCGACCTTGGAACCGGAATCCCCCGCCACGCTCATCTACACCTCGGGCACGACGGGCCGCCCGAAGGGCTGTGTCCTCACCCACGGCAACTTCTTCGCCGAGGTGGACAACGCGATCGAACTCCTCCACCCGGTCTTCAAGTCGGTGTCGAAGGACCCGGCGTCCACCCTCCTCTTCCTCCCCCTCTCACATGTGTTCGGCCGGATGGTGGCGATCGGCTGCATGCGGGCGAGGGTGCGCCTGGGCCACGCCCCGTCCATCCAGACGGATGACCTCCTGGCCGACCTGGCGGGCTTCCGCCCGACCTTCCTCCTCGCCATCCCGTACGTACTGGAGAAGGTCTACAACACGGGGAGGGCGACGGCGGAGAAGATGGGCCGGGCGTCGTCGTTCGACCGGGCGGCCCGTATAGCTCAGCGCTACGGCAAGGCAGTTGAGGCCGCCGAACACGGCACGGGCCCGGGCCCCGGCCTCGGGCTGCGCGCGGCCCGCGCCCTCTATGATCCCCTGGTCTACCGCCGTATCCGGGCGGCGCTGGGCGGCAAGGTCCGGTACGTGATCTGCGGCGGCTCGCCGCTGGGCCGCCGCCTGGCCTCCTTCTACGAGGGCGCGGGCATCGGCATCTTCGAGGGATACGGCCTGACGGAGACGACGGCGTCCCACACGGTGACGCCACCCCTCAAACCCCGCCTGGGCACGGTGGGTTGGCCGCTGCCCGGCACCTCGGTACGCATCGCGGACGACGGCGAGGTGCTGCTGCGGGGCGGCCAGGTGTTCCGGGGCTACTGGGACACGGAACGCGCGGAGCCGGTTCCGTACCTCCTGGACGGCGACTGGTTCCCGACGGGCGACCTGGGGGCCCTGGACGAGGACGGCTACCTGACGATCACGGGCCGCAAGAAGGACATCATCATCACGTCGGGCGGCAAGAACGTCACACCCGCCCCCTTGGAGGACTGGCTCCGCGCCCACCCCCTGGTCAGCCAGTGCATGGTGATCGGCGACAACCGCTCGTACATCACGGCCCTGATCACCCTGGACCCGGACGGCCTCCAGCACTGGCGTCAGATGACGAAGAAACAGGACGTGTCACTAAGGGAGTTGATCCACGACGAGGAGCTGCGCACGTCCCTCCAGAAGGCGGTGGACGAGGCGAACCGCCTGGTCTCGCGCGCGGAGTCGATCCGTAAATTTGCTGTCCTGCCAGTGGACTTCACGGAGGAGCGGGGCCACTTGACGCCTTCGCTGAAGCTGAAGCGGGATGCGATCGCCCGGGACTTCACGGAGGAGATCGAGGGGCTGTACCGGCGGTGAGGCGGACCGCTCGGCCGGTCGGCGCTCCGATCGCATCAGGGCAATGCCGATGGGGGAGGAGCCGCAGGTGCGCAGTTCTGAGTAACCGGAACGGAAGACGTGCCACCAGGTGCCCCCTTGCTGGTCTGTTGCCCGCTCTGCCGTCGGAGGAGAGGATGATGAGGGCTGCACGGCTTCCGGTAGAAGTCCTCCGCCCGTGAGACTGGGGCGATACGTTCGCTTCTCAAGAAGTGATGAAAAACGAGCCGCTGGCTGCATAGACCCGCAGGTCAGGAACGGTGGTTCCCGCGCGTGCGGGGGTGGTCCCGCGGTGCTGCGGGCGAAGAGGGCGGGCAAGTGGTTGGTCCCCGCGCGTGCGGGGGCGGGCCCCAGGTCCAGGCGCCACGGGATGTGGCGGTGCTCGTGGTCCCCGCGTGCGGGGTTGGGCCCAGGGTCTGGGAATCGTAGAAGCCCATCGGCTGCGGTCCCCGCGTTTGTGGGGATGATCCCATGCTGTGGGATGCCCCGGAGATCCAGCTTGCGGTCTCCGCGCACGCAGGGGATGGTCCCAACGCGGTGGTGTGCCACCGGATGGTCTCGGCTATGGTCCCCGTGCACGCGGGGATGGTCCCCGTTCGAGGGTGCCCTCCTCGATCGGCACTCGATAGTCCCCGCGCACGCAGGGATGGTCCCACCACCAGTCCCAGAGTGCGGGCCTTACCTCCGTGGTCCCTGCGTACGCAGGGGAGAGCGAGGGTTGGATCGGCGGTGAAGTGAAGTAGGCGGCTCGGAACCCGAGCTTCGGGCTCCGGGCTCTCCGGCTGCCTGTTCGGTCGGGGCGAATCAGTGGTTCCGTCGGGGCGTCTGGGAACGGAAGCTGTGGCCGATTTCGGGCCCGAGTCCGTAGTAGTGGCGGAAGTTGTAGATCAGTGGGCTCCACTTGGCTGGGTCGATGTGCTGGGAGCCGGGGACGACTATCCGCGCATCGGCATGGACCTTGAGCACCTGGGCTTCGATGATGAGAAACGTTCCGGTCACGTCAGTTCGGACCTGGGCTGCGTGGGCCTCCAGCTGGATGGGGCATTCGGCGACTCTCGGTGGCCGGACCAGCTCGGAGGGCTCAGGTCGCAGGCCGGCAGCGGCGAACTTGTCCGGCTCGAAGCGGAAGGTGTTGCGCTTGCCCACGGGGATCGGGTTGCGCCCGGTCAGCGGTGCCAGCCGTTCCACCGCCGGCCACTGAGCGGGTGCGGGGAGATTGACCACCAGATCGGGGCGGCTGCGCAGATTGTGTGCGGTCTGTCCCTCGACGCCCACACCGAGGACGAGTATCTGGCCGAGTGCCCAGGCCGACGACATCGGCGCCAGGTTGAAGGAGCCGTCCGCGTTCTCCGTGGAGAGCAGTACGACCGGGGTTCCGAAGTACAGGATGCTCGGTGTGATGGTCACATGATCGGCCGACGTGCCGTTGAGCACGCCGCCGGGCGTCGCGGTGTTCATGGGCTGGACGGTAGGACGGTGATCCTTCGGTCCCGGCCGAAGGATCGCGGGTGCATGATGGAACACGATGAACAGCCATGACGCGCATACGGAGGGCCCGGACCTGGCCGCCTTGGCCGGGCTGCTGGCCGACGGCACCCGCGCAAGTTTCTGCCTGGCACTGCTGGACGGTCGCGCCTGGACCGCGAACGAGCTGGCGCGTCATGCCGGGGTAGCCGCCTCGACCGCGACCGGGCACTTGAACCTCCTTGTCAACGGAGGCTTGCTCACCGAGGAGCGCCAAGGGCGCCACCGCTACGTTCGCCTCGCCGATCCCGAGACGGCCGAACTGATCGAGAACCTTGCCTCCATGGCTCCTCGACGCCTCGCTCCGCCAAGATCGCTGCCCGCGGTCAACCGCGGCCGGGCACTGGCCCGCGCCCGCACGTGCTACGACCACCTCGCCGGCACTCTCGGAGTCGCGATCACCACGGCCATGACCGACCGGGGGCTGCTGGACTGGGAGCAGGGGCTGACGCTCACCGGCAACGGGACGGCCTGGCTGGCCGAACTCGGCATCGCACTACCGCCCGCCACGCGGCGCCCGCCCGTCCGCTCATGCCTGGACTGGACCGAACGCCGCCCCCACTTGGCCGGAGCCGCCGGAGCTGCCCTATGTGCTCACGCCTTCGATTCCGGCTGGATCAGGCGGATCGGCACCAGCCGCGCCGTCGCTCTCACCGACACCGGCCGGCAAACGTTCCGGGCCCACCTCGGCTTGTCCGACGATTCGCTTGTTACTGACCCACGTTTCTAGGGATAGTGAAGGCTGCATGGCTCCGGCGGAAGCCGGTCATGGGGCTGGGGTATATGTCTGTTTCTCGGGAAGTGATGGAAAGCGAGCTCGTGGCCATAAACCCGCAGGTCGCGAACTGTGGTCCCCGCGTGTGCGGGGGTGGGCCCGCCCCGAACCGCAAGAAGGTGACCGTCTCCGCGTGGTCCCCGCGAGTGCGGGGGTGGGCCCGAGCAGAGGATGAACGTGCCCTCCTCGCCAGGGGGTGGTCCCCGCGTGCGTGTGGGGTGGGTCTCGAATCCCGAGCCCCGAGTCTCGGGCTTCGGGATGTTCAGTTCACTCTTTCGGGGGTGCGCAGGCGTGGGTCCGGGCCGAAGCTTGGGTCTCGGGATGCGAGGTTCGGGATGCGGGATTCGGGGTTCGAGCGCCTTCTTTAACCGGCAGGTAAGGGAAGGGGGTTGGGGAAAACCTCCCTCCCTCCCTACCCCGTCACGGCGAGCAAGTATGACTAATTGTGACAGCTTGCGGCGGAGCGTCACGAGTGCTTACGGTTCGAGAACCAAGCGACCCCGACGCGGTGTAGCCACACCAGGTCGGGGTCTCACCGCAAGATCGAGACAAAGGTCGATCCCGTGGCTATCCAGCACACTAGTCCTGCCCTGCTTGCCCCCGCACCTTCCGCCGCGTACCCGATGGCCAAGCCCGGGTACGGCAAACGCTCCGCGCCCGGCCAACGCCCCCGTACGCGCGAAGACTTCGCGCTCCTGCCTACGCGCGAGCGGTACGTCGCCGGGTTCGTCGACCACCTCCCCGAAGGCGCGGCCATGAGCGTGAAGCAGCTGGCCAAGCAGCTCCCGCTCTACGGGCAGCAGGCCATCTCCACCGCCCTGAACGCCCTCTCCGTAGCCGGGCACCTGCGACGCGTACGGTGCGCCGTCGGCACGGGCGACGAGACACGGTGGGTCTTCCGCACCTTCTGGTCCCGCACCGCACACGACAACGCATGGTGGAACACCTACCTCGCCACCGAAAAGGCCGTGCAGGCCACCCAGGCCGTAAGCCCCACAACACCAGACGCCCCGGCCCCCGACACCGCGCCCCCGCCTCCGCCGCCCTGGGTCCCGGCCGAAGAACCACCACCGCCCGGACCGTCGGAGAACTCCCGTACGCAGGAGGCCTCCGCCGCTACGGCAGGCCTGGAACCCACCCCCGTACCGCATCAACACACCCCGCCCCAGGCGCCCTCCACCACACCCACACCACCCCTGGCATCCGCCCCCTCGCCCGCCTATCTCGCCTTGGCCCACCTCGGCGTCAAGGACGAGCGCCTCGCCCTCTCCGCCGACGACTGCGCCGCCCTGGAAGCACAGGCAGCGGAATGGCTCTCCCGGGGCGTCACCGTCGACTACCTGACCAGCGCCCTCACCGCAGGACTCCCCGCCCAGGTCGACTACCCCCTCGGCCTCGTCCGCCGCCGCCTCACTGACAAACTCCCACCCCAACTCCCCAGGCCCGCGACCACCTCGCCCGGCACCTCCACCCCCACCCACCGCATCCTCATCGAATGCACCGACTGCGGCCGCCCCGGCCAGCCCGAAGCCCTCCCCGACGGCCTCTGCCGCCCCTGCCACACCACCCACCACACCGAAACCGACAACGACCCGATCCAGCCCGCCGAAGCCACCGAAGCCGCCGACATCAAGGCACGCATGGCCAACCTCCGCGGCCTGCTCAAATCCGTCTGAGATCCACAGCCGACGGACCGGCCCACACAGAGGACGGGCTCCGCCTATGAGTCCTCTCCCGACGAACGGCCCCGAGTCGGCGGTGCTCGAACGGTCTCGCATCATCTTTGGAGAGCCGGGCCACTGAGTCCTGCTCTTCATTTCCGTTGGAGCGAGGCATCACTCCGGCGGCTGCCTGTACCTCTCCAGTGCTGCCTTGCTCGTGGACCGGTCCACCAGCCGCAGTTCCCAGGGGCCGGTATTCACGTCGAAGTCTTTGCCGAAGCCGACCCACTTCCCGGCCATGCGGCGGCCGGTCGGTTCGATCAGGAGTTGGACGGCCCCGTGGTAGCGGGCCCCGTTGTAGTAGCCGTCTGCGGCGGTCTGCTCGACCCACGTACCGGTGACCACGTTGCGATCAACGGTCAGGTCCAGAGCGAGCGGGCTGTCCGGATTGCTGCTCGCCCCGGGCAGGCTCTGAACGGTCAGCCGGTTTCCGTGCTGGACGATCACTACATAGTGCTTACCCTCGTACGAGCTGGCCCGGCCGGAAGAGAAAAACTCGTAGCGGCTGAGCCACACTCCCGAGAACGTCTCCTCAGCCTTCTGTGTGCCTACAGCAGCAGACGGGGCTCCGGTTGCGGCGGTCTCCATGTCATGCCCTCCTTCCCCATCCGCTTGGATCCGTGCCATCGGCACCGGCAGAGTGAACCCCAGAGCCTCGACCGGACGGCCGGTGACTCGTTCTAAAGCTCTTGCGTACACACCCCGAGGCGTCCTGCTTGTGCCGGACTCCCAGCGCTGTACCAGCCGCTTGGAAGCCTCGTTCGGCTCCCCCAGTTCCACGCCCGCCCGGCGGAGCGCCTTGGCGAAGTCGTCTTGGCTCAAGCGCAGGCCGATACGCACGGCCCGCAGTACATCATTAGGCGCCACGGCGGTCGTCGTCATGACGTCAAAGCTAGACCGAACAGTCCCGCGATGACATCGGTTTGACGCCCCGAGAGGTGTCGCTGACACCCCGCTGAGTGACGCCCGGGCGACGCCCGAAGTGTCGTCGTTCCGACCGGTCGGCGGCGAGAACATCGCTTCACCAACCGGACCGGGCAGGCCTACCAGGCCATGACCGTGCGGGTGGCGCGCGATTCCGGGCCAGATATTCGGCTCTGAGGTCACCTACCCCAGCAGCAGCGCCGAGAAGCCGTTGACCCTATGGCTTCCGCAGCCTGGCCCCCGCAAGTGCCCTGATGCTCCACACAGACCAGGAAGGCACAGACGTGACGATCACCGATACGACGAAGGCCGTGTACGAGCTCATCACTCCGGAACTGAGGGCCGACCTCATCACCATGGTCCGCGAGGACTCCTGGCCGGAGATGACCGACGACCAGGGCGAGCGTGGCGTCGACCAGGTACTGGCCTTCCTCGCCGTCGCCGCGAACACTGCGGAGAGGGCCACGCCCAGCCTTCGCGTGGACCTCTTCTGGCACGCGCTCGTGCTCCACACCAAGCACTACGCCGAGTTCTGCGCCGCGCTTGGCAGCGGGTTCATCCACCATGCCCCCGACCGTGACAACGGCCGCGACCCCGCCGAGGGACGGGACGCGATGCGCCGGACGGCCGAGATGATCCGGGCGGCCGGCTTCGACCCGGACCCGGAGTTCTGGCCGATCGACGGCGCGGCCGACTGCACCCAGAGCTACGCGGGATGCTCCGACAGTCCCGTCGCCAAGTAGCTCCGACTCAGCGGGGCAACTGACCCCCGAGCCGCAGCCGCCCGGTATCGTGCCGGGCGGCTGTCGCCGTGAACGAGAACGGACAGGTAGTGACTGACGCTCGCAGCACCGCATGGGACACCTACTCGCAGAGCAAGCCCCAGCGGCGGAAGACCAATGCCAGGGGCGAGACCACGTGGTTCAACTGGACCCAGTATCCGGACCACGGCCCCGGGGCCGGTGAACTCATGCTCAACCCGGGAGACAGGGTGCTCGACCTCGGGAGCGGGGCCGGAGGGAACGCCGCTCATCTGGCCGCGCTGGGCATGAAGTCCGTTGGGATCGACCTCTCCGCCAAGCAACTCGACAAGGCACGTGAGCGGTGGTCCGACGTGGGCGGGACGGAATTCCACCAGGCCGACGCGCTGGCCTACCTTCAAGACGCATCCACGGTCTTCGATGCGATCTACAGCGTGTTCGGTGCCGTCTGGTTCACCGACCCCGGTCTCCTGCTGCCGGTCGTCCACGCGCGCCTTAAGCCGGGCGGAGTGTTCGCCTTCTCCCAGCGGCCGCCCGTCGACGGGTGCTACGGCTGCCAGGCGTCATACATCCCGCGCGGGCCGGAGGAGGACCCCGCTGTCGTCAAGCGGTGGGACTACGAACCCGATGCGTGGACCCCGATTCTCAAGGAACACGGATTCGCAGACGTGTCAGCGACCGTCCTTGCCCCGCCTCCGGGAAGCCGACGTACGGGCACCCTGTTCGTCCGGGGTGTCCACGTGCCCAAGAGGGCTGGGGCGTGCATCGAAAGCGCTGGTCGTCGGCGTGGCGCCGCCTAAAATGACATGCAGTCCTCGCTCGGTCGTGCTGGTATCGATCCCTATGAATGGTTACTTTCTCGATGAAGCCGACTTGACGGACAGGATGGAACGGAACCTGGCGGAACACGCCTGCCATCTGCACCGGGGCATGTCCGGTGCGACCGTCGCAGAGACCGGTGACCTCCTGGTCGCGGACAGCGGCCTGGACGACGACACGTTCAATATCGTCGCCGCAGCCCGCTTCACCGCCGGCGATGTCGCGGCCCGCATCTCCGAAACCGTCGGGACGCTGGCCGGCACCAGCCGCGGTTTCTCCTGGTGGGTGGGGCCTGCCTCGACACCGGCAGACCTCACCGCCCACCTGACGGCGGCCGGTCTGCCGGTGTCCGAGCGTGAGACGGCGATGTGGGCCGAGTTGGACGACACCCTGCCGATTCCCTCTGTCCCGGGTCTGGACATCCGGACGGTGACCACGCCCGAACAGCTCGCCGACTACGCCACGGTCCTCGCCGCGAACTGGAATCCACCCGCCGAAACCGTCCGCGACTTCTTCGCCCGGGCCGCTTCCCAGGCGCTGGCCGCCACCTGCCCGGCCCGGTACCTGGTGGGCTACGTGGAGAACCGTCCGGTCTGCTCTGCCGAGGTGTTCCACCACGCGGGAGTCGCCGGTATCTACAACATCTCCACCTTGGCGGCCCACCGCAGGCGCGGCTACGGCGGAGCCATCTCGCTCGCGGCCCTTCACGCTGCCCGCGAGCGAGATCACAGCATCGCGGTCCTGCAGGCGTCGGCCGACGGGGAGCCTGTGTACCGCCGCCTGGGGTTCCGCGCCTGTGGCCAGTTCGTCGAACATGCCATCAACACCTGAACCTCCACAGCTCCACGGACACCTGTCCGTCGCCCCTGATCGAGCTGGTTACAGTCATTCATTGATGGCCGCTACGAGGACAGTGGCCTCGTAGCGGTCCGCGAGCTACGCGGGGGTGGTCCCAACGGCATCCAGGCGGCGATGGCGGGCACTGGGTGGTCCCCGCGCACGCGGGGCTCGGCGGAAGGCCGGTCGCCCTCTCCGGCGTACGCGTGGTCGGTACGCTGACCGCTTGACCAGCAACGGCAGCGCCCGCGCTCAGGCTTTCCGCGTGAGCACCGAAGGGATGCTCGAAGACTTCCGTACGCTCGTCGAGCCTTCGCCGTCGCGGACGGGGATGCACCCCAGGCCTGCATGTCGGCGGAAATTCGTTACCGTACCGGCCGCGCAGCGCGGAGACTCGCCCCATGAGTGAGACGGGCGACATGGACGCGTTCCGCGAGGCGGTCACCGCATGGGCGGCCGGTGGGCCCGGCGAGGACCCCGCCCGCGAGCTGGCCGGACAGCTCCCCGTACGGACCGTCGTCCTCCTCGAAGGCCCGAGCGACGCCGCCGCCGTCAACGCGCTGGCCGGGAGCCGTGGCCGGGACCTGGCCGCCGAGGGGGTCTGCGTCCTCCCGATGGGCGGGGCGATGAGCGTCGCCCGGTACGCCGGTCTCCTCGGGCCCTCCGGGCTGGGCATCCGGCTCACGGGCCTGTGCGACGAGCGGGAGCGCGGGTTCTACGCCCGGGGCTGGGAGCGGGCCGGTGTGGTGGGGGAGGAGGAGTCGGAGTTCTTCGTCTGCGCGGCCGACCTGGAGGAGGAGCTCATCCGCGCCCTCGGTGTGACGCGGGTGGAGGAGCTGATCCAGGCGGAGGGCGACCTGCGGGCCCTCCAGATCTTCCTGCGGCAGCCCGCGCAGCAAGGCCGTTCCCCACAGCAGCAGTTGAGGCGTTTCCTCGGTACGAAGAAGGGGCGCAAGATCCAGTACGGACGCGTCCTCGTCGAAGCCCTGGACCCCGGCCGCGTACCCGCCCCACTCGACGACCTGTTCGCCCGACTCTGATCTCGCCGATCCTTGAACCCGCCCGCCTCTGGCCTCTGGGGGTCCCGGTCGCAGGCGGGGTCTGTCCGTGCGGCTCACCATGCGGCACTCTGGTGGTGGCTTTCAACTCGCGTAGATTACACGGCACTTCGTACACCCCGCACCCCACTGCTCGGTTGTCGACCCGGAGGATCCCCCCACTCATGCGCTCGCCTCGACCCCGTGCCCGTACTCACACACGTACGAGCATCCTCGCCCTGCTGGCCCTCCTCGGCGGGCTGCTCGTTGTCACCGCCACCGCGTCCCCCGCAGCGGCCGCGCCCAACTTCAAGGCCCCCTACGCCTGCGGCCAGCAGTGGACCTACAGCCACCACTCCGCCGAGGTCAGACGGGCTCTCGACTTCGTCCGCACCGACGGCGGCGCCACCGCCGGCTCCCTGGTCCTGGCCTCCGCCCCCGGCACGGCCTACCGCCACTCCCAGCCCAGCGGCGCGGGCAACTACATCTCCATCGACCACGGCGGCGGCTGGCAGACCTACTACTTCCACCTCAACGCCTTCTCCGTCGCCAACGGGGCCCGCGTCGCCCAGGGTCAGCAGATCGGCACCACCGGCTCCACCGGCAACAGCTCCGGCGCCCACATCCACTACGAGCAGTTGTTCAACGGGGTAGGCCAGAACATCGTCATCAACGGCCAGTCGCTCAGCCCCTATCCGGGCTCGTACTACAACAAGTACCTGACCAGCGACAATGGTTGCGGTGGCAGTGGAGGCGGCAAGTACTGGGTCGACACCTTCGCCACCGCCACCGGCTATGCCGCCCCCAACACCGCCGACGCGCAAGGTCTCCTCAACGCCGGTACCCATTACGTCTATTGCAAGGTGTGGGGCGCCCGGGTCGGCACGGCGACCCAGTTCAACCACTGGTGGCTGCGCACCGACCTGGACAGCGTCTACCCGGGCAAGAACGGGCGCAACGCCTACGTCTCCGCGTACTACCTCTCCCGCTGGGGCAACGACGAGGCCCGCGACAACAACGGCACCGTGATCCCGAACTGCTGACCGCACCCCCCATGACCCCGTGCACGGGAGGGCCGCGGCGGCTTCCTTCCCGTGCACGGCCTGCGGCGTACGGGCATATCGGCGCGGGCCTCAGAACCGCAGCGCGCCGATCAGCCGCCGTGCGGTCCGGGCGTCGATTGCCCCCAACTCCACTGTGTCCGGGGCCTCCTGTCGTACGGAGACGTCGAGCGCCCCACCTCCCGTGGCGGCCGGGAACGCCTGCGCCAACAGGTCCCGTACGGTGTCGGCGTCCGGTGCGTCCGGTCCGGGCGACGACGCACCCAGCAGCCGTGCCAGCCGTACGGCGTCGTCGAGTTGGCAGGTCCCGAGCGTGATGCGGCCCTGCCGTACGCGCAGTTCGGGGAGGTCGATCCCGTACGCTTCGCAGATCTCCCGCAGCGTGCGTGCGGCCTTGAGGGTGCGCTTGGTCCCGGTACGGATGAGGCGCGCCAACTGCCGTGCGTCGGAGGCCTCCAGGGGGCCCAGCCGTACGTTGCCCTCGCCGTCGGCCGCCCCCACGTGCAGCCCGGCTTCACGGAGCGCGGCACGCAGTTCGGCGGCGGCTCCGGGGGAGGGGGCCGGAGGCGCGGTCGTGGTCACGGCATTCATTCGTAGCTCCTGACGGGGTGCTCGTTCGGTAAGTGGTGGAGGGGGAGCGGGAGTACGAGCGGGAGTACGGAGACGGGGTAGGCGGTCCAGCGCCAGCGGGCGGCGGGGGTGTCCAGCTCGTACGCGTACGGCTGTCCCCGGCGCAGCGTCTGCACCGCCGCCTCCGCGCCCCGGTGGTCGCCCAGCCAGGCCCACGCCCGGTGGAAGGTGTCACGGTCGAGCCGCGGTGTCAGCCACCGTACGGATTCCCGTATCCAGGTCACCGCGGGTCCGGGGGCGGTGGTGACGAGGTCTGCCGGGAGGGGGTGGTTGTGGGGCGCGGTGCCGTCGGTGTCGGTGTGGCACCAATAGGCCCGGGGGAGTGGGGCGTTCACGCCAGTGCGGCCGGGCGCGAGGTGAGGATCTCGGCCCACACGTCCTTGCTCTCCTGCCGGATGACCGTGCCGAAGTGCTCCGCGATCCCGGAGATCAGGGCCAGCCCGCGCCCGCTCTCGGTGGCCCAGTCGGGGGCGCGTGGCGTGGGTGACTCGGTGTTGGTGTCCGTCACGGTCACCCGTACGCCGTCGGGGCGGCGCCGCAGGGTGATCGTGCAGTGCGGCGACCCGGTGTGCCGGTCCACGTTGGCCAGCAGCTCATGGGCGCAGAGCGTGACGGCGTCGCTCAACTCCCGGAAGCCCCAGAGGTCTACGTGGGCCTTGACGATGCGCCGCATGATCGCGAGGGCTTCGGGGTGGGCGACCAGGTCTTGACGGTAGTCGGGCGGGTCCGGTTCGGCGGTGACGGGCATGACTGCTCCTCCGTTTTGAGGGAAGGGGGATCCGGCCTATGTGGCAACGCTGGGTGATCGAGGCGCTGCCGTTCGTGGTGAGCAACAGAGTGGACTGTCGAGAGCGCTCCTCGCAACCACTTCAGTTACAAAATTGTAGATTCGCCTGACCGGGTGAACGCTTCTGCATATAAAGGGAGTTGCTAAACGCCGTCATGAGTGGGTAACACTGAGCCACTTACGTCTGGGGAGGGACCTACGTGCCAAGCCACCCGCGTCCGACCGTGCGGCGCCGCCGACTCGGTGCCGAGCTGAAGCGACTCCGTGAGAAGGCCGGAGTCGGCATGGAAGACGCCGCCGAGCGCATCGGCGGCGACAAGCCCAAGATCTCCCGTCAGGAGAACGGCCGCCAGGGCGTCAGCAAACTGGAGATCGAAGCGCTGCTTGAGCTGTACCGGGTGTCGGACGACCGGCTTCGGACGGCGCTGACCACGCTGGCTCGGGAGGGGCGGCGGAAGGGCTGGTGGGCGCAGTACAGCGACATACTCCCGGCCGGTTTCCAGGAGCGGCTGTCGATCGAGTCCGATGCCGCCCGGATTCTCACCTTCCAGTCGATGCTTGTGCCGGGGCTGCTCCAGACGGCGGAGTACGCCACGGAAGTGATCCGAGCCGCAGGCAAATCCCAGACTGAGGACCAGATCAAGTCCTACATCGAGGTGCGGGCGAGTCGGCAGGAGATCCTTGCGCGGGACAACCCTCCGCAGTACGTCTGTCTCCTCGACGAGGCGGTTCTCCGTCGCGAGGTCGGTGGGCCGGCTGTCATGGCAGGGCAGCTCGGCAAGCTCCTGAAGGTGAACAACCCGCCCAAGCTCACTATCCAGGTGGTGCCCCTTTCGCAGGGGGGGCACGCGGGGGCTGACGGCGCTTTCAACATCTACAGCTATCCCGATCCGATGGACCTCGACGTCGTCAACCTGGACTATCTCGACGGCGCGCTATACCTGGAGGAGGATCTGCCAGTGGAGCGCTATCAGCTGGCCTTCGACGAGCTGAGGGCATCTGCACTCGCGTCGCGGCAGTCCATGGAGCTAGTCTCATCAGTGCGGCGAGAGTTCGCGAAAAGAGCGTAAAGACGGAGACAGTTGATGGTGCGATACGGCCTGCCGGACAGTGCCTGGGTGAAGTCCTCTTACAGCGGCGACAACGGGGGCACGTGCGTCGAGACCCAGCCGACGCCGGACGGCCGTATCGCCGTAGGTGACAGCAAGGACCGTACCCTCGGCGCGCACACCTTCGCGCCGACGCAGTGGCAGGCCTTCGTCACCGCCGTACAGGACGGCGCGCTCTAACAGGCTGACCCGGACGATCTGTTACTCGTACCGGTACTTCAGTGAATCCGCCTCCACCTGCTCGATGTCGGCGATCGTCAGCCCCGGCATCCGCAGCTGGGCCAGCGTGACTTCGGCCGAGGTCGGCTGGGCGTCCTTCGGCAGCCACTGGTCCGGCTTTCAGACCGCGCTGCGCAGGAGCGACTTGGGGCAGTGCGGGTAGGCTTCCTCGATCCCGATCACCAGCGCGCTGGTCGGCGGCTTGCTCACGGGGTCAGTTGGGACAGCAGGTTCGGGCGGGTGGAGGCGGCGGCCCGGCCGTTCATCCTGAGCGTCGTGGTGCGCCCCGGGATGACGAACAGCAGCCCGGCCCGCCCGGTGGTGATGACGTTCTGCCAGGCGTCCAGCCGCTTGTTGCCGGTCGCGTCCGGTATCGCCACCGTCTGTTTGGGGTTTCCGTGCTCGCGGCTGCGGCGCTGCTTGGTGCTGCCTTGCCGTTCGTCGCTGACGGTCCGGGCGTGAACCGGGCCGCGCAGGCCGCTGCCGACGTCTAACGGGTGACGGGCGCCGCAGACCCCTGGGCCACGGGCCCGCCGGTCCGGGGGTGTCACCTGCCGGGGTAATCTGAACGCGTTCAAGAAAACGAGTCCTGGGGGCGGCCATGCAAGTCACCGTGCGCGAGCGTGTTCATCCGTGGCAGCTGGGTCTGGCCGTGTGCGCCGTGGTCGTCCCGCTGCTGCCGGTCGTTGGTTCCGGGGACCCTTTCTTCGTGCTTCCCCTGGTGGTCGCGACCACGGCACTGACCGCTGTGCCGCTGTTTCTCCACGCCCGGCCTTCCGGCTTTCAACGGGCCGCCGGGATTGTCGCGGCGGTGCTGCTGCCGTGGTCGCTCATCGGCTCCTGGTTCGGGATGTTCGTCTTCTTCCCATCGGCCCTTCTGCTTCTCCTCTCGGCCTTCTCGGACCCGCGGCGGCGTCCGGGGAGCGCCAAGTTCCTGGCGGGGGCCGGCTTCCTGCTGGCAGTGGCGGTACCGCTGTTCTGGTGGGGCCGAGGGTAGGGAAACCTTTCGCCGCTGATCTTCCTTTCCGCTGCTCCGGAGGCTCCTGCTCTCAGCGGGACACGCCGTTCAGGACGGACGCACGTCGGACGGGGGCGTCAGTCGTCGGACGAGGTCGTCAGTCGCGCTCGGGCCGCAGCTCGGACCCCGGGCGTCTCCATCGGGTCGTCGCGCAGTACGGCGATCCGTCCCAGGGTCTCCGGGGTCCCGGGTGCTGCCGCGATTCCCAGTAGTCGCGTCTTCTCCTCGCAGTCCCAGAGGGACTCGGTGTACACGTGGTCCAGGCCGTCCCCGTCGATGGCGGCCCAGGCCTTCAGGTACGCGGTCCGCTCGTACGAGTGCGGGGTGTGCAGCCAGAAGCGCCGCAGGTAGGGCACCGCGTCGGCGGCGGTGGGGCCGAAACGGGCCAGGCGCCGGGCCGTGCGGTCGGGGCCGCACCAGGATCGCTCCGTCCACTGTGCGGCGAGTTCGTCCACGAGCCCCGGAAGGGCGTCGGGGCCGGGATGTTCGGCCAGGACGTCCGCACCCAGTCGGGCCAGCCAGGGGCGGTCGTCCCGTGCCCAGTCGCGCGCTGCCGGTACGGCGAGGGCGCCCAGGTGGTCAACGGCCTGCCTGAGCAGGGGCAAGGGCCGGTGGCCGTCCGATGTGCCCAGCGAGGGGACCAGCGGGATCAGGCCCTCATGGGTTTCCCGAGGTTCCCGCGCTTCCCGAGGGTCCCGCGCTTCCCGGCCGTTCAGCGCGCGCAGTGCGTCGATCTTCGTACCGTTTTCCGTACGGTCGTCGGCCAGCAGGGCGAGGAGGTCCGCGGTGCCGAGCCCGGCCAGTGACGGCCGCCGGTCGAAAGGGCGGCTCCCGGTCTCGATCCCGAACCGCGTCCACGGCTCGGCGGCGTCCGGGAGCTCCGTCTCCGCGCCGATCCGGGCGTGTGCGACATCACGGAGGTCCGCCCACCACTCCTGCGGCCAGCCGATCGCCACCGACTCCAGTACGCGGACCCAGTGCACGCCTTCGCGGACGTACGCGCGAATCCCCTCCCCGGCCTCGTCCGATCCGGCGAGAGCCAGCAGCTCCAGGACCCGGCAGGCCCGCAGGCAAGCCTCCTCGTCCCCCGTCAGCATGTCCACGACCGGCGTGGGGGACAGGCCCAGATCACGGACCAGCCGCGCCAGGTACAGGGACCGGCTGTCCGTCCCGTCCCACCGCCCGTCGCGGCGGATCCCGTCGTACACGAACGCGGCAGACCCCCGGGGGTCCTGGAGCGCTCGCACCGCGCCCAGGCCACGGCCGCGTTGCAGCAAGCCCTCGGTGGAGTCGGGGTCGGGGTCGGGGTGGGGTCGGGGGTGGGAAATCTCGTACTCGTCGTTCATCACCCGGCACCCTGCCCTTCCGGCACCCGGACTGCCAGTCGATATCCGCTGGGTACCGCAAGGGCTACCGGAGCGGCCCCTGCTCGTCCATGAACACGGTGGGCGTGGACAGGAACACGTCGGCGCTCACCGGGCCGTAGGCGATGTTGAACGTGTCCAGCCAGTACGACCAGCCGCGGACCCCCGCCCCACTGCTGAAGCGGTAGTTGAGCTGCCAGCGCACCCACTGGCCGGGGGCGAGGCGTACGGCCGGGGGCCGTCGGGGTCGGGGCGGCAGGCCGAACAGGGGCTGGACCCGGGGGAGGACCCGTAGGCGGCCGTCGGTCTCCCGGAGGTGGACATCGGCCTTCGCGCGGGCCTCCTGGGTGTCGAAGGGCTCAAAGCCGTTGCACTCGTGCATACGGATCACGTGTGCTGAGGGGGTGGCCCCGGCCGGCGGGAGAGTGAAGCCGATCGGGGCCGCGTTCCTGCGTGCGGCGGCCTCCCCTCCTCGGGACTCCTTCGTCCAGGACGTCCGTATCCACTGGACAGTGATCTCCATGGCGCGTTCCTGCCCGGATCGTCGAGAGGCTCGGCCTGCGCCTCAGTTGAGGGGTTCAGCCTATGCCTCAAGGGCCGCCGGGGGCGAGCCTGTTCAGTGCGGCGTGCACCTCCGGTTGTGGACGGCGGGTGCGCCGGACTCCTCCGTGGCGAGGAACCCCGTACCGACCTGTACGGCGTCGGCTCCCAGTGCCGGCGCGGCGGTCACGCCCCGGGCGTCCGCGATGCCGCCCGCCGCCTCCACCGCCACCGCCTCCGCGCCCCGGTGGTCGCCCAACCGCCGTACGGGACGGCTCGCTCTGGCGGAGCGTCGCCCGTGGGCCCGTCGCCCTCGGTCGTGTCCCCGTCGGGCCGAGGGCTGCTGACCCTGCCCCGCAAGTGTCGGCGCCCAGTGGTCCATGACCCGGCGCAGATGCCGATGAGACAAGCGAGGGGCATTTCCCGCGCGGGCGTCGTCGACAGGGCGGACGTCGCCTGATCCGGCACTGGCGGGAGGGTCCGGTGGCTGCGCCATCCGGAGGCATTCCCTCACACGTGGCGGTGAGCCTGTTCCCCGGCCGGACCAGCGTCGGCTGCGAGCGTGGGCGCGCCGTGCGGTCCGAGCCGAGACTCACGCCATGAGACAACCATCCCCTCGGCGCCATGGGCGCCCTCGTGGGCGTGCCGGCTCTGCCGGGCTCGCCTGTGTGACGGCCCTCGCGGCCGTCCCTCTCCTCATGCTCGGCCCCGGTGCCGTTCCGGCGTCGGCCGCGCCTCTGCCCGGCGGGCTCGGGCCCTGTGTTCCCGGAGACTGCCCCGACCCGTTCCCGGGCATCAACAACGGCCCCGTCGCGGGCCGGGACAACGCGATCAACCTGTTCGTGGGGGACGACTTCCTCGTCCGCGGTTCCGCGGCGGAGGCCGAGGGGCGCGTCGTCGTCCTGAACAACTTCGACGTGAACAAGGACGCCCAGGCGGGGCAGGTCTACAACGTCGGAGAGGTGGGCGTCGGATCGCGTGTTCCGCCGCCCGTGGGAGCGGACTGGCTGACCACCGGCGGCAACATCACCGTGGCGACGGGCCAGCGGGTCCTGGCCGAGGACGGCGTCGTACGGTACGCCGGTACGCTGACCGGCACGGTCGAGGCCACCCTCACCCAGGACGACGACGCCATTGCCCCCTATGTCGCCCTCAGGGACGAGCTCACCACCGCGAGCCGTTGCTACGCACGCGTCGACGGTGCCCCGAGGACGCCCACGGGGACGGCCGTCAATCAGGGCACCCAGACGCTGTTCACCGGTGACGGGACCTCCGCGCTCCAGGTCTTCAACGTCGACTTCGACCTGACGGGGCCCGCGGGAGCCCAGCAGGGCATCGTCTTCGCCGGCATCCCCGACGACGCGACGATTCTCGTCAACATCGTGGGCGCGAACCGCACGCTCAACACCTACAGCGGCGGGATCGACGACGCCACCGACCCGCTCAACGCCTACCGCGAGCGTCTCCTGTGGAACATCCCCGACGCCACCACGGTGAACCTCAACGGAACCGGCCAGTTCCAGGGCAGCTTCCTCATCGGCGAGCAGAGCTCGTCCACCACGGTCACGCTGCCGGGCGTCAACGGACGCTTCTTCACCACCGGATCGCTCACCCACACCAACGCCCCCACGGGAGGCGGCGGTAAGGAGTTCCACGCCTACCCCTTCAACGGCGACCTGCCCGACTGCACCACCCCGCCCGTCACGGGTGTGGTGGAGGTGGTGAAGACGGACTCGGAGTCGGGTGCGGTGTTGCCGGGGGCGTCGTTCCAGTTGTGGGAGGAGACGAACGGGGTTCCG